>JAGADS010000016.1 GCA_017613485.1 Treponema sp. | reverse complement strand
TCTCGCTCACCTCACTGATCGTCTTGTTGATCTGGTAACCGTAACTGTCTCCTTCTGAGAGCCTTGCAAGAATTATGGTGTCTGTTAAACCTCGCAATATCTCTGAAAAGTTCAGCATAAGCACCTCCTGCTTATGAGTTAATTTATATCACAACATACCTCATCTGTCAAGGTATTTCATCAAAATATTTATATTTTTTTGAAAAAAGTAAAAAAAAAAGCCACCCGAATCGGAAAAAAACACAATTCGTGTGGCATTTAGGTTGAAATTGAACTTTCATAAAAACCTGTCATTGCTGGACAAGATCCGGCAATCTTGAAAAAAGATTATCGGGTAAATCCCGATAATGACATGTTTCATTTCAGAAACTTGAAAGAGTTCGGTCAAGGCGTGCAAGGCTCTTTTCAACTCCCAGAATCAGAATTGAACCGATAAGAGGCGGAGAAACACGGCTTCCTGTTACAGCCATTCGTATGGGCATCATAAAGTCACCGAGCTTTATTCCAAGCTCCTCCGCATACTGCTTTGCCAGCTCCTCACTTGCCTCGTGATCCAGTTCAGGAAGCTTTTGGATAAATTCCTTTGCCTTTACAAGGACCTCTTTTGTCTTAGCCTCATCAAGCTTTTTGGGGATGATGTTTTCCTTGGCTGGGACATCGGGCTCTGTAAACAGGAAATGAACCATCTCTGCGGCATCGGTAAGGAAATGAAGCCTTTCCTTGATCAACGGCATAAGCTTCATCAATGCATCCTTTACATCCGCTGAGCTCATGTTCATGGACTTGTCTACACACTCAGGCTCTCCACTGTCAGAGAGTTTGACACCGGAATACTCAGGCCCCACCTTTGGCTTTGGCTGCGGGTTATCAGGATTTATCTCAAGAGCGGCATCTCCTGTTCCCGTGATGAACGGAAGAGTCCACTTGTAAAGCTCCTCGTCTGTCAATGCACGTATATACTGGCCGTTGTACCATTCAAGCTTCTTATAGTCGAATACGGCAGGTGCCTTGTTAAGATGCTCAAGCTTAAACTGGGAAGCAAGCTCCCCCAGTGTGTACATGTCACGGCCGTCCTCGTAGCTGCATCCAAGAAGAGCCACATAGTTAACGATTGCCTGCGGAAGATAGCCTCTTGCCCTGAATTCATTAAGGCTTGTTGATCCATGCCTCTTTGAAAGCTTTTTGCCGTCTGCACCGTTTACCATCGGGAGATGACAGAACTCAGGATGCTCCCAGCCGAAACTGCGGTACATCTGCACATGAAGCGGAGTTGAAGGAATCCATTCCTGTGCACGCATGACATGGCTTATTTTCATCAAGTGGTCATCAACAATATTTGCAAGGTGGTATGTCGGAAATCCGTCACTCTTGAGCAATACAGGATCCGGAGAAATATCCTCGTTTTTCCAGATGATGTCACCAAGAAGATGGTCATAGAATTTTGTCTCACCTTCCAGCGGAACCTTAAGGCGTATTACATAGGGCTTTCCGGCATCAAGGTTTTCCTTTACTTCCTCTGGAGTAAGATGGCGGCAGTTGCGGTCATATCCCGGAGGCATCTTGTTCTCTGTCTGGATTTTCCTGATCCTTTCAAGACGCTCTGAATCACAGAAACAGTAATATGCCTCTCCCTTCTCCACAAGCTCCTGCGCATATTTCTTATAAAGCTCAAAACGCTCGCTCTGGACATACGGGCCATATTCCCCGCCCTTGTCACCGCCTTCATCCCAGTCAATGCCAAGCCATGCCATGGTGTCATAAAGATTCTTTACGTATTGCTCATCATACCTTGTGCGGTCCGTATCCTCAAGACGCAAAATGAATTTACCGCCCTTTGAACGGGCATAGAGATAATTAAAGAGAGCCGTTCTTACACCGCCGATATGCTGCAATCCCGTAGGACTCGGTGCATAGCGTACCCTAACTTCTTCTGACATGATTTTCCCCCACATCAATTATGTAAAATATGAAGAATATTATAATGAGATGAGTGAAAAAAAACAAGGTAGAGATAATTTATAATTCTTAATTCCACCGTACCCAGGCGGCCTGGACTGTGAAGTTTCTTTGGCGGGTCTCCAGATCGGTCTCTGGAGGAAGTGTCATTGTCTCACGGCGATAGGAACCGAACTTGGGATCGCAGCAAGTACATTCCCTGTAGGCGCACAGGCTCTGCTCGTTGATTCCTATTTCCCTAAGAACACTCAGATTTGCCTTTTCAAGCGAAAGCCTGAACCTGTATGGATTCTCTGGATTGTAGCCTGGAGTACCTGGCTGAATCTCACTTACACAGTCGGGGGTAAAGTTCACACGGAAATACTGTGCCCTCTCCTCGTCGACATTGTAGCAGCATTCGTGGATATGCGGCCCCATGACGATGCAGAAATTCTCAGGTCTTGATCCGTATTTTTTGTGTGCAAGCTCAATTGCATTCCTTACGATTCCTGTTCCCTTCCATCCAGAATGAAGAATTCCAAAAACCTCTGTGTGCGGTTCATAGATGAAAATCGGCATGCAGTCGGCTACAGTTATCACGGGAATTATGTCCTTGTTTGTCGTGATGATTCCGTCACCCTGACACTCTAAAACCTCGTCTGCACTGTCTATGGCAAAAACTGTCTGCGAGTGAATCAATTCAACTGCGGCGATCTGCTTTGTTTCTCCTGCAAGCGAGGATAAGAATGCATCTCTGTTGGGATTTGTCTCGTTCCACCTGAAGCGCATGGAACCTGCTTTTTTAAGGGTCATTCCGATTTCAGGACCTGAAATGCATAGATTACCGTGACTGTAAAAAGATCCGGTAAAAAAAGAGTCTCCGTTCATCCCCACCCCCCAGAACGTCTAAAAACTTATAAAACCGTCATTATCGTGCAAAGCCCGATAATCTATATTGTTGCAATATGAGCATTTAAAGATTGCCGTATCAAGCACGGCAATGACAATTCTCTATGCTACTCGTCTATAGAGAGATCCAGCGGCTCTATCTCCTGCAAAATCTCGTATGAATGATCTATGCTGAATTTTGCCTTGGTCAGTTTCTCACGGAATTCCTTATTCTCACGGCCACCAAGTTTCATAAGGTTTACAAGAGGACCATAGTATGCAGTGATTTTCTCTGACAGGATTCCGCTCATAAGATTACGCATAGAACGGCAAGCTTTTCCAAACTGATTGATAATCTCACTGGCTGCCTCGTCTATCTCTTCCATTGTGCCGTCAAGAATAACAGACTCTGTATTTGTACGTGTTTTTGTATTCTCCCATTTAGCAAACTGCTGTCCGTATTCACCACCTGGAGAAAGCTGTCCTGAAAGAAGCTCAAGGCTGTCGTTAATTTTTATCAGCAGGTTGAGTGACTCAGAGAATTCAACCCTGTTCTCTTTGAGTGCAAAATCACCTTCAACAGAAGTAGCTGCAAGAGCCTGATTGAATGTCGGGAATTCATTCTTAAAGAACGAGTATATGAACCCAAGGGTAAGCTCGTAATGAAACAGCGGGCAACCGTCAATCTTTTCCCATGGTCTGAAAGGAAACAGCGGGAATTTTGAAAGCCTGAAATAGCTCATAAGCTTAATCTTGAGTTTCTCTTTCTTGCAGTCCCTTTCCCAGTTGTTCCACCTGCGCTCAAACATCAGCTTCCACTGTGCCCGATATTTCTTGAACCAGTCCTCTCCCCCACCGTATGCATCAGGAATATACTGTGAATTCTCATATACAACCTTTGACAGCTTGTACATTGGAACTGTCTGAACGAACATTTTTATTACTGAATTATGTGTTGCAGCGGCATTAGCAAATTCTTTTCCACCCTCACCGCCTTCATCAACTCCGTCTGCAAAACCAGAAATCTTTGACTTGCGCTGGAAGAAAAGATAAAGGGCCTGAACCGCATCATCCGTAAGAGGAACATAATTGCTCATGATTCGTGTTACTTCAGAAAAATCGGGTTTTACAAGTCCAAAAAGACTGCTGCATGTGCCTTCCTGATTAGTTGCAAACTTTGATATTATCCTTGAAAAAGGCATCTTCACAAACTGACGCAGCCACTCAAGGCCTCTCACGGAAGCATACATCTCTGACTTCTTTGCATTTGATATGCCGTCAAGAATCTTGTCCATTTTCTGAACAAGAATTGATTTCATCTCTGCCGTAACAACCTTGTCCAGTGCATACTGATACGGGTCACTTTCACGCTCAATGTCGGAGCTTACAGACGGAACTATAATCAAACCAAGCATTGTATACATTGCACCGGGGTTTTCCTCGTAAAGAGCAAGATATGGTGCAAAAAAATCAGCGGCTTTTTTTAGCTGGCAGAATTTGTCATAGAATCCGGCTGTAAGGCTTTTCTTTCTAAAATCAATGATGCCTGGATATGTATGCTCAATTTCCCTTGCTATTGCATTTACAAGAGATTTGTTGAAAACCTGTTCTACAGAAGTATTTGAGAATGTAGCCTTAATCCAGAACCATACCTGAAGTAAAAATGACTGTTTTTTGAGCTGATCTTTTAGGGCAGTCTCAGCAGTCTGATTCTTTTCGTTTTCAAAATCATTGTTAACGGCTGAGGATTCGACAGTCTGCCCCTGTTTCATGCCTTTGAGAATTCTTTCGCGTTCCTCATTGCTTATTTCTGTTACGAGTTCGTTAAATGTTGAATCCTTTCCGTCTTTGGCCATATCCCTAACCTATTTTATACTCAAACCTCAGTATTGTAAAGTGAGCATTCATTCAAAAACACTACACCTTATCTTTTAGATTATCGGCATAAATTCACTTAAAGATAACG
>JAGADS010000160.1 GCA_017613485.1 Treponema sp. | reverse complement strand
TCAGTCACTTCATGCAACTCGTATGACTACAGCAGACATGTTGCCTGCATGTGGTATGATTGACAAGATCGGCTATTGGGCCGTGGAAGGCTGGGGTGGAGCTACATTTGACTCCTGCATCCGCTTTTTGAACGAGGATCCCTGGGAAAGACTCCGCAAGCTTCATGCCGCACTGCCTAACAACAAGATCATGATGCTTCTTCGTGCCCAGAATCTTTTGGGTTACCGCCATTACGCAGACGATGTTGTAGATAAATTCGTGGAGGCCGCAGCAAAGAACGGTATTGATGTTTTCCGTATTTTTGACGCATGCAATGACCCCCGCAATATGGAGCGTGCAACAAAGGCCGCTAAAAAGACAGGTAAGCATGTCCAGATGGCAATCTCCTATGCCGTGACACCTTTCCACACAATCGAAAAATACGCAGAGCTTGCAAAGACTTATGCTGAATTCGGCGCTGACTCTATTTGTATCAAGGATATGTCAGGTCTCCTTAAGCCTTATGACGCATACGAGCTTGTAAAGGCAATCAAGGGTGCATGTGATCTTCCGGTTGAGGTTCATACTCACTCAACAACAGGTCTTTCTGTTGCAACAGAACTCAAGGCCGCAGAAGCAGGTGCAGACGTTCTTGACACCGCTATCTCATCAATGTCAATGGGAACAAGCCATTCACCGACAGAGACAATCGTAGAGATGCTCAAAGGCTCTCCTCTTGATACAGGTCTTGATACAAAGGCTCTTCTTGAGATCGCCGCATATTTCCGTGAGGTACGCTCACATTATTCTTCTCTTGAGTCAAAATTCCTTGGAGCAGATACACGCATTCTTTTGAGCCAGGTACCGGGCGGCATGCTTTCTAATCTTGAGTCACAGCTTAAGGAACAGGGTGCAGGAGACAAGATGGATGCAGTTCTTGCTGAGCTTCCAAAGGTTCACAAGGATGCAGGTTATGTTCCGCTTGTAACACCTACTTCACAGATCGTTGGAACCCAGGCAGTAATGAACGTACTTATGGGTCCATATAAGAACATGACACAGGATTTCCGCAATCTTATCACTGGAAAATTCGGAAAGCTTCCAGCAGATGCAAATCCAGACCTTGTAAAGAAGGCACTTGAGCTTAACGGCATGGAGAAAGTAATGACATGTCGTCCAGCAGATGAGATTCCTTATGAATGGGACAAGATGGTTCAGGAGGCAAAAGCGGCCGGTGGTGACGGTTCTGACGAGGATGTCCTTACTTATGCAATGTTCCCGAATGTCGCTCCTAAGTTCTTTAAGGAAAGGGCAAAGGGTCCTGTTGATGCAAAGGCTACATTCGCTGCAAAACCAGCTCCTTCTGCAAAGGCAGGAAATGGCGGAAGCTATACCGTGACAGTTAACGGAAGCGCTTACAATGTAACAACAGGTCCAGCCGGTGACACAATGAGTGTAAACGTAAACGGTACAGCATACAATGTTGCATTCGGTCCTGCAGGGGCAGCTCCGGCAGCAGTTTCCGCACCGGTTGCAGTTGGTGGTGCAGAGGTAAAGGCTCCGGTTGCAGGTACTCTTCTTAAGCAGTGCTTCTCAAACGGAACAAAGGTAGAGAAGGGACAGACAGTAATCATCATAGAATCAATGAAGATGGAGCTTGAGGTAAAGTCTCCTGAGTCAGGTACAATCACATATTCAGTTCCAACCGGAACACAGATTACAAACGGTCAGGTACTTGCTTCTATCGGTGGTGTAGCCGTTGCCCCAGCTCCTGTTGCCGCTCCTGTACAGGCTCCCGCAGCCGCCCCAGCTCCTGCTGCAAATGCATCTGGTGGTGGAAAACCTGTAAAGGCTCCTGTTGCCGGTGTATTCCTTCGCACAGCTGTCTCAGAGGGTGCCACAGTCGGTGCAAATGATACTGTGATTGTTATTGAATCAATGAAGATGGAACTTGAGATTAAGGCAGGTGCTGCAGGAAAAGTTCACTTTATTGCCGCCGTTGGAAGCCAGATTACAAATGGTCAGCTTCTTGCAGAAATACAGTAGGACTTGATAAGGGATAAATGTATGCCGTTTTCTAAGACTCAGAATAATAAAAAAATAGCACTGATAATGGGATTGATTCTTGCAGTTGCAGCAGTCATGTCATTGTCAAAAAATGTCCTTGCGCAGGATAAGGTTCCGGAGAATAAAACAGGACTTGAGCATGTAATCAAGGGAACAGAGAACTGGGGGTCATCAAAGAACATCTCCGTAAAAAAATTCCTTACGAACATCGGTAAGTCAACCGGTATCTACAAGATGATCCATCAGGAGACTGCTGAGGAAATCGCCGCGGAGAAAGCAGAGAAGGAAAGAGAAGAGACTGCAATGGCCGCAAACACCTTTGGAGACACAAAAGCTCCAGGCTGGCAGTATCTTATAATGATTGCAGTAGGTTTCCTGATTGTCTATCTAGGTGCCGCCAAGGGATTTGAGCCTCTGCTCCTTATTCCAATCGGATTCGGTACGATTCTTGTAAACATCATGGGTGCCGGTATGGGCGACGGTCCTGACGGTATGCTCCACATCATCTACAAGGCAGGTGTCGGAAATGAATTCTTCCCTATGCTTATCTTCATGGGTATCGGTGCAATGACAGACTTCGGTCCTCTTATTGCAAACCCGAAGATGGCACTTTTAGGTGGTGCTGCACAGTTCGGTGTTTTCTTTACGCTGTTCGGTGTCTCCCTCATGAACCTGATTCCTGGCCTTAACACTGAATATAATCTTCTTCAGGCATGTGCAATCGCAATCATCGGTGGTGCGGACGGTCCTACATCAATCTACGTTTCTGCAAAACTTGCACCTGAGCTTATGGCAGTAATTGCTGTTGCCGCATATTCATACATGGCACTTGTTCCTATGATTCAGCCTCCGATCATGAAGGCACTTACGACAAAGAAGGAACGCCTTATTCACATGGATCAGCTCAGACCTGTAAGCAAGACAGAGCGTGTTCTTTTCCCGATGATGCTTCTGGTCCTTACTATCTTGCTTTTACCGCCGGCAGCACCTCTTATCGGTATGCTTGCATTCGGTAACTTTATCAAGGAAGTTGGCTGTGTTACACGTCTTTCAAAGACAGTTGAGAATGAGCTGATGAATATTGTCTCAATTCTTCTTTCTCTTGGTGTAGGAAGTCAGATGGCTCCTGAAAAAATCATCAACGGTAAGTCTGTCGGAATCATAGTTCTGGGACTTATTGCATTCTGTGTGGCAACTGCAACTGGTGTCCTCATGGCAAAGCTGATGAATGTCTTTTTGCCAAAGGGAAAGAAAATCAATCCTCTTATCGGTTCCGCAGGTGTATCAGCCGTTCCTATGGCAGCCCGTGTCTCAAATAAAGTCGGACAGGAAGCAGACCCGTCTAACTTCCTTTTGATGAATGCAATGGGACCGAATGTTTCCGGTGTTATCGGAACCGCAATAGCAGCAGGTGTCTTTATCGCAACATTCGGATAAAAACTAAAATAGTGCGGTGATGGATTCCATTGCCGCACGTTCAGTAAGGATATGAACCTAGACAGTTATAGACTTAATGCCTACAATAAAGTAAAAGCATCTCAGAAGTCCCAGGATGATGAAAATTCTAAGGAAATCGGAGATCCTTTTGCTTCTGAAGAAAAGAACGATGAGAATTTCGGCACGGAAAAAGTCGAGATTTCTTCTGAATCCAAAGTCAAGAGCGTGTCAAGCGAGATACGCCACAATTCTAAGCCTGGAACTGAACCTTTAGTCAGGGAACCTGTGTTTGAGAGAATCAACCGGAAGCTGGATGAAGTATTCACTACAGAAAAAAAAGAAACAAAACCAACCATTGCATCTGAAATAAAACAGGCTGTAGAAAATAAAAAGCAACGCCCAGAATCTTCCTTGCAAAGGGAAATCCCCAAAAGAGAAGCAGCTTCCCATGATGAATCCCTTTATTCAACCAGAAAAAATCTTGCCAAGGGAAGTGACATTCCAACGACAGAGGATTTTAAGGTCAGGGATGAGGCTAAGAGGGCTGCAAAGACAGGCGCATGGTTCCACAAGAACAACACGACAAAGGAAGACGTAAAGGCGGCGGCGGATAAACTTACTTCTGGTGCATTGATTAAGGTTCCAGTCAAAGAGACAAAACCTGGAGAAAAAGAAAGCATATACCGTCGTGTCGCAAAATTCATGGTGGTCATCGGAATTGACGAGGCTGCCAAAATCATGCCGCATCTTACCGAGGAGCAGACGGAAAAAATCATTCCAGAGATTGCCTCCATACGCTCAGTTCCACCGGAGGAAGCACAGGCTGTTCTTGCTGAATTTGAGTCTCTTTTGACAAAGGCCAGAGAGGACGGTGGAGTTGATACAGCACGCACAATCCTTACAAAGGCATACGGAAGCGAGAAAGCAGAAGAGGTCCTTAAAAAGTCTGTAAAATATCCGTCTGGAAAACCCTTTGAATATCTTGAGGATGCCAATGCAGAGCGTATAAGCATTCTTCTTGGAGGGGAAAGCACGGCAGTCCAGGCACTTGTACTTTCGCAGGTTGAGCCTAAAAAGGCTGCCGCTGTAATCAATGCAATGGATGAGAAAGACAAGACAGAGGTGGTGCTCCGTCTTGCAAAGATGAAGCCTGTTGCTCCGTCTGTAATGGAACAGATAGACAAAAGCCTGCATGAAAAATTACTCACGCAGAATACAGAGAATTCACAGAACCTTGACGGAAGGAATGTCCTTGCACAGATTCTGCGCAGAATGGATCCAACAGCAGAATATCAGATACTTGGTACATTAAGCCAGCAGGATCCTGATTTGGGTGCAGATTTAAGGAAACGCCTGTTTACAGAGGAAGATGTCATAGGCTGTGACAACCGCTATCTGCAGAACAAGCTCCATGAAATGAACGACATGGAAATTTCAATTCTTATACGCGGAAAAAGCGAGAACTTCCGTAAAAAGATCCTGGAAAATGTTTCCGTTCACCGCTCTACTACAATACTTGAGGAAGAATCTTTCCATGAGCACATACTCAAAGCTGACAGCGAAAGAATTACATCTCAGTTCTATACTGACTTGAGGCGTGCATGGGAAAACGGAGAGCTTATTGTAAAGGGACGTGATGACGGAGAAATATATGTATGATGACTAAGGGTGAGCTGTACAAGGGATTTCGTGTTCTGGATGTTGTTGATGTAGAGGATTGTGAGGCAAAGGGCATTCACCTTAAGCATGAGAAGACAGGCCTGGAGCTTTTTCATTTATTGAACGATGACGAGGAGAATCTTTTTGCATTTGCTTTCAAGACACCGACATTCAACAGCACTGGTGTTGCACATGTAATCGAGCACAGTGTCCTTTGCGGATCAGAGAAATATCCTGTAAAAGATGCCTTTATACGGCTTGAGAATCAAAGCGTAAACACATATCTTAATGCATATACAGCAAGCGATCATACAGTATATCCTGCAAGCTCTACAGTCCGAGCAGACTATTTCAACTTGATGTCGGTTTATGCCGATGCAGTTTTCTTTCCACTTTTAAAGCCTGAGATCTTTCTGCAGGAATGCCATCATCTTGAATTCGACTCAAAGGGAAATCCTTCTATACAGGGCGTGGTATACAATGAGATGAAGGGTGTTTTCTCTTCTTATGAAAGCGTCGCTGGCACGGAAATAGAAAAAGCCATAAATTCAGGTACACAGTATGTTTATGAGTCTGGCGGTGATCCTCTGGAAATATCTGATTTAACATACAGGGATTTTCGTGCATATCATAAAAAATATTATTGTCCTGCAAACTGTTTTGTTTTTCTGTACGGCAACATTCCAACAGAGAAGCAGCTTGATTTTCTTGAAAAAAACGTAATCAGAAAATTCAAGTCTCCAGGTAAAAAAGCTGTATATCCAAAGGCAAATCCCGATGTCAGGATAAACTCAAGAATTCAGGCCTACGGACCTGCTGATGGAAAAGAAAAAAAGAGTACGGTCTCATGCATCTGGAAAATTCAAAATGAAAAAAAATCCAAAAGTGAGCTGGAGATAGAGCTTTTATTCCTGAATCATCTTTTATGGGGAAATGACGGTGCTCCTATCCTTAAAAACCTTATGGCTTCCAAGCTTGGAGAAGATGTTGCTCCCCAGACAGGAACTTCATTCTCACAGGAACACTGTACCGTGTGCTGCGGGCTTAGGGGTGTGGAAAAGAAAAATGCAGAGAAAGTCCGCAAAGTGGTTTATGATACACTTAAAGAAATAAGTCAGAATGGACTTGAAAAATCTGAGCTTGACAGGATATTCATGAGGTTTGAGATTGCCAATAGGGAAAAATGCCGCTTTGGAGGTCCTTATTCGCTTACATTAC
>JAGADS010000159.1 GCA_017613485.1 Treponema sp. | reverse complement strand
TCTTCCTGTATTCATTCATCAGGCGGATGCGTCCAGCATAGGTAAGGATAGCGAGATTGTACAGAATCAGGCCCTGACTTACATAGGCCTCCGTTCATTTTTACCTGCATGCTCAAATCTTCCTGATCCCGATGATTTTCTGTGTGACGCTCAGACTCTTGGGACATTGAAATTCAAGAATCTTTCTCCAAAAACCTTGTCCGCATTGAACAAGTGGAAGGTTATCTCAACTCCGGGACATACACCTGGAAGCGTGTGCCTTTATAATGCAGAGGAAAAGCTTCTTATCTCTGGTGACACAGTATTCTATAATTCCTGGGGACGGACAGATTTCCCGGGAGGAAGTGAAAGTCAGATACAGGACAGCCTCTCAAAATTATACAAAAAACTGCCTCCTGATACTAAGGTTTATCCCGGACATGAGTATTACGGCTTTGACATACGCGAAAACTACTGATTCTTCTTGAAGTATGCAGGATATTTTTTCTGTATCTCGCTTGCGTCAATATGCACGCGGTTTATGTGGTGCATGAATTCTTCCCTTGTTTTTTTCGCATTCTTTTTCTTTATGGCTTCGAGTATTGCATGGTGCTCTGTTATGATCCGTGATGCATTTGAGCTTTGCAGGCCCAGTGTGCGGAAACGGTTGTGGTGTATGTTCATAAGCTGAACAGTGTAATAGCACAGCATCCTGTCGGTTATCTCGTACATCGACCTGTGGAACGCATTGTCATACTCCATGAATTTCTCAAAGTTCTGCTTCTTAAGGTAAAATTCCTGAAGCACTATGTTTTCCTCAAGTGCATCTATGTCTTTTAACGTTGCTTTTTCGCATACCTGCTCTGTTACGGCTGACTCTATGTTTGCCCGGATAAAACATGCCTCGTCAACAAGCTGCATGTCAATCAGGCTTACCAGGCTTCCCCTCTGCGGCAATATTTCCACTATCCTTGTCTTTGCAAGCTCCTGAAGTGCCTCGTGTACCGGTGTCCTTGATATGGAAAGGCTTGAGGCTATTTCCTGCTCGCTTATCATGCTGCCCGGTTTGAGCTCCAGTTTCTCGATGTTTTCCTTTATGACCCTCAGGGCATAGTCATGGTTTGATTCTTTTCCGCTTTTCTCTGGTATTCTCATGTGTAAAGAATAAACTTGAATTCCTGTATTGTCAACTAGCATGGAAGTTGAAAAGTTTTTAAAAATCTTTGTCAAATTTCGTTTTTTTTCCTTGACAATAATGATTTTTGGTGTGATACTAGAATCGTAGGATACTAGTATACTAGTATCATGTGATATTCCAAAAAATCGGAGTCATGTTCAGTATGTTGAGTAAAAGTGGTTTTTCAAAGTACATGAAAAAAAACTGGCAGTATTATGCCATGCTGTTGGTTCCTGTCATCTATTACATTGTAATCAGATATATTCCAATGCTTGGAAATATAATTGCATTCCGACGTTACCGTGCTGGTCACAGTATTTTCGGTGACGAGTGGAGCGGATTAAAATACTTCAAGCAGTTTATCGGAGACAAGACATTCTGGAGGGCATTCAAGAATACCTTTGTCCTGAACATTACTTACCTTTTGTTCCGGTTCCCTCTTACACTTCTGTTTGCCCTGCTGCTTAACGAGATTAGAAGCCGTCATGCAAAGAAGCTCGTGCAGACAATATCATACCTGCCGCACTTCATTTCAATGATCATCGTAACCGGTATGATCCGAGAGCTTGTGTCCACCACAGGTCCGTTGAACGCCATGCTCAAGATGTTCGGACTGGAGCCTGTTTCCTTTATCTCAAGTCCTGAATGGTTCGTTCCAATATTCGTTATTTCTGGAATATGGCAGAGTCTGGGCTGGGGTACAATCCTCTATCTTGCCGCCATATCTGGAATAGATCCTTCGCTTTACGAGGCTGCGGAGGTTGACGGTGCAAACCATTTCCAGAGGGTCATTCACATAACGATTCCAAGCATCCTGCCTACGATTACGACACTCCTGATTCTTGACATCGGTAGCCTGATTGGTTCTGGTGCCGCATTTGAAAAGGTCTTCCTTTTGTACAACCCGATGACTTATGAGACAGCCGACATCATTTCAACCTTTGTATTCCGTCTGGGTCTTGGATCAGGTAACTACAGCTATGCTACTGCTGTAAGCCTCTTTGAGGGCGTATTGAACTTGATTCTTCTTACAACTGCAAACAAGCTTTCCAAGAAGATTACCGGATCGGGATTGTGGTGATTAAAGGAGGTATGGAAAAATGAAAGCACAAGTTTATTCACAATTACATGTTCGAGATTCTGTTGGATATAAGATTTTCCGCTTCTTTAATTTTCTGATAATGCTTTTTGTCTGTGTGGTAACGCTGTATCCTTTCTTGTATCTTGTGGCACAGTCATTTTCCTCAGAAGAGGCAATCATGCAGGGCAAGGTTACAATCATACCGGTGAACTTCAATCTTGCGACATACATTTCGGTGTTCAAAAAAGGAGAGTTCGTTCACAGCTACGGAAACACCCTCATCTATACATTGATCGGAACAGCCGCATCCATGTTGTTCAGCTGCCTTATGGCATATCCGCTTTCCAAGGCAAAGGTTGCGGGAAACAAATTCTTCATGAAGTTCATTATCTTTACAATGTACTTTGGAGGCGGTTTGATTCCTACTTACATCCTGATGCAGAGGCTCGGTCTCGTAAACAAGATTTCTGGATTCATCGTTCCATCTCTTTTGAGCACTTATTACATTATTCTCATGGTGTCCTTCTTCAGGAACGTGCCAAAGGAGCTTGAGGAGGCTGGTGAGATAGACGGACTTACACCGGTTGGAACCCTGATTCATATTGTGCTTCCTCTTTCAATGCCGATTCTTGCCACGATGATTCTGTTCAATGCCGTAAACTACTGGAACAACTGGTACAACGCCTTCCTTTATCTGGACAAAAAGGAGATGTGGCCTGTTGCATATTACCTGAGGACAATCATCAACGGTGCCTCAACCAGTGCAGATCCGGGAGAGGTAACTGCGGAAAAGATGCAGATTGCCGCAAACATCAAGTCATGCTCCATGGTGCTTATGACGCTTCCGATTATCTGCATTTATCCTGTTATTCAAAAGTACTACGTCCAGGGCATGATGCTCGGTGGCGTAAAAGAATAAGGTTATTATGCGGGTGGTATTCCCGGTAATATATATAAGTTTTATGAGTGTAAAAAAACTCAGGAGGTCTATAATGAAAAGGAGTTTAGGAATTTCATTGCTGGTTGCCGGTGCCTTGTTGCTTGCAAGCTGCGGTGGAAAAGGAAACGACAAAAAAGCTGCTACATCAGCAGAACCAGTTGCACTTGACTATCAGTTTGGAGTAAACCAGGCATTCCATTCTGACACACCTGTAAAGTATTCTATTTCTTTCAGCGATGCAGCGTGGTATCCGATGGTTGACACATGGAAGACAGAAGGTGTCTTCAAGAAGATTAAGGATCTTACAAATGTTGATCTTGACATCACTTCTTATGACAGCAATGACTATAACCAGAAGATTAACCTTGCCATCAATTCTGGCTCATCAACTTACATCATCCCGAAGGTTTACAGCGAGGATCAGTATGTTGCAGGAGGCGGTGTTGTTGCAGTTTCTGATTATACACAGTACATGCCGAACTTCTCTGCTTTTGTAGAAAAGTACAACATGCAGCCTGACCTTGATACAATCAAGCAGAGCGACGGAAAATTCTATCGTCTTCCTGGTATGCATCAGGCAGCCTTGCAGGACTATACAATCCTGGTGCGCGATGACATTTTCACAGCCGCAGGATTTGACGTACGTGAGCTTGAAAAGGACTGGACTTGGGAAAAACTTCATGACGTTCTTGTTGAAGTAAAGAAGTACATGGTTTCTCAGGGGCTGTGCAAGCAGAGTGATTACATCTGGTCTGACCTCTGGTGCGGAGAGTCTGGAAAAGGAATGGGTGGAAACCTTCTTAAGCTGATGGGATCTTCTTACAAGGTTCTTTCTGGTTGGGCAATCGAAGGCTCAAACGGCGGTATCAAGTGGGATGCATCAAAGGGTGAATTCTATTCATCTTCAATAAGCAATGACTTCAAGAAATTTATTACTGTTGCAAACAGCTTTGTAAAGGACGGAATCCTTGATCCAGAGACATTTACACAGAGCGATGAAGTTGCACACAACAAGTTCTACAACGGAAACACAGTAATCATGTCTACAAACCGTTCTCAGCTTGCAAACGATATCATCGGTGTACAGAAGATTCTTGGTGACGGACCAAAGTGCTATGCAACTGCATATCCAAGCGGAACAACAAAGGACCTTGCAGAGACTTCACGTCTTGAATGCGGTGTCATGATTGCAACCAAGGCTCTCGATGAACTTGGAGAAGATGGATTCATCAAGTTGATGCGCTTTGTTGACTGGCTCTTCTATTCTTCTGATGCCTACAGCTTGATTAAGTGGGGACCAGAGGGTGAGACATGGCATTGGGCTGATGTTGACGGAAAGAAAGTAAAGCAGCTTCTTCCTGGATTCAAGTGCAGTGGTCTTGGTATCAGCGGTGGCGATGATGATGTTGATATCCGTCTCCAGTGGGGATATGCCGGTGGTAACTACTACTATGGTCACTCAACTGCAGAGTCAACAGACAACTTTACTCCGGAAGTTCAGGATCTTTATGCACGCTATGGAAAATACAAGACTGTAGCCACTGTAGATCCAGTTGCAAAGCCGTCAGAAGATGAGCGCGAAGAGCTTAACCTTATGGCAGGTCCTCTTATTGACAACATCAATACATGGACACTCAACTTTATTACAGGAAAGAAAGACATCAACGCCGACTGGGATGCTTATGTTGCTTCTTGCAAGAACTTGAACGTTGATAAGATTGTTGATATGACAAACCAGATCTATAAGGCACAGAAATAATAATTGATTAATGCCTGAAGGAGGTGTTTTTGAATTCGGAATTACCCGGGTTTGAAAATGCCTCCACATCAGGAACGACAGTGCCATTTTCAGACTTGAATCTATCTATTACTCCTAAGAAAAAATAGAGTGCGTTTCTTGTGATTCAAGTCTGATGATGACATTTTTTTGGGAATGTGCTAGAGTAAATGGGGTTTTATTATGGAAATGACATTAAGATGGTACGGCACAGGTTTTGATTCCGTAACCTTAAAACAGATTAGGCAGGTACCTGGTGTACATGGCGTTATTACAACTTTGTATGATTCAGTTCCCGGAGATGCATGGGAGCTTTCTGCCATTCAGAAAATCAAGAAAGAAGTAGAGGATGCCGGACTAAAGATTGCCGGTATAGAAAGCGTAAACATTCACGATGACATTAAGATTGGCGGCGGTGACCGTGACAAATACAT
>JAGADS010000158.1 GCA_017613485.1 Treponema sp. | reverse complement strand
TAAGGAATTCCGCGTGGATAAATCGGATATACCCTGATTTCACGTGTGCGAACTTCAGTGATATAGTTCGGGTTGTTCCACTGCAGTGTCTTCCATCCGTCGAACATCAGGTTACCCATGAGGTAGCGGCGCTCGATGTTGTCATTGTCCTTAAGAAGAACATAAAGCTGGTGCGGGAAGTTCATACCCATTGTTGTAACAGCAATTGACTTGAGTGTTCCAACATTGCGGATAAGACCATATCCATCTTCGAACAGATATTTACCCTTCTGCTCATCAGACGGCTCACCGCGCTCACCATTCTCGTCTGCATCGGCCAAAGGCTCATAAGCCTGAATCTCAAACGGTGGAACGATCTTAGCATTTGCGTTGTTGTTCCATGTCGGGAATACAATGCGTACGCCCATTACGTTTGAACCTGCAAACGGAACATCTGCACTATCCTTTACAGGGGCTGGTACAACCTGAGACAAAGCAACAGACTGAACGTTTCTTGCTGATGAGTTCAGTACAACTTCCCAGTTTGGCAGTGCCAGTGATGTTTTCATAAGTGACTTCTGATCACCGGTGAATGTTGCACCTGCGGCGACAGAGTAATCCATAACAGTTCTGCTGTTTTCCTGTGGAACGCCTTCTTCATTCGGTACAGAATCAGCCTCCAGCTGTGTGAAGTCAATAAGCACTGATTCCTTTGCAAATCCGAAAGATCCTACCAGAAGCATAGCAGCGGCAGTTAAAACTAAAGTCCTCTTCATTCGAAGCTCCTTTTTAATACACTTTTGATGTAGCCTTGTTAATATAGTATCTATTAAGATAGCGTTTTTGTCAACGATTTTTTTATTAAAATGCGAATATTTTTTTTGCACTTGTAATAAAGCGAATCAAAAGCCATCCGGTTATATCCGACTGGAACAGATAAAACCAGTTCATGCCTCTGATTCACGCCGTCAAAAATCAGCTCTCCTCATAGACACTTTTACCGTCAATGTACATCAAAACTGTTTTAATTTCTGTGAATTGTTTCACAATATTCACCTTTAACAGTTTGATGCCCGTCCTGATGTCAACGCTGTCCTTTGTAGTAAACAGCGCATCCTTGCTCAAGCCCAGATACAGAACATCGCCTTCCAACGTGCAGAATTCTGCCTTTGTTCCCAATGGAACCAGGAATTTATACCTGTTAGTCATGGGGCCCAAAAGAAGCTCATCCACATAGAAAGACAATTCACCCTGAATCGGTTCATCCGGAAGATACCGTACTTCTGTGCACAATTTGTCCGTATCCATGGACGGAAAATAGAATACCGTCCTATGCGTGCCCGCAGGAATACGGGAAACTGATACAAACACAGCACACGCCAACAATGCGAAAGACAAAAATAATGCAACTACCCTGCTTAGTTTCATTTTACTCCTGTAAATCCTCTGGAGCGTTCAAAATGAGTTACAAACGCCTGTAGTCCATTATACATCCCTATGGCGAGTTTCTTCAAGTACTCGTCATCCATAAGGAGCTTTGCCTCTTCCGCGTTGGATAGAAAGCCAGTCTCAACCAGAATACTGGGCATCTTGGAATTCCTTACTACAAACCATTCCTCTTCCTTCATGCCACGGGATTTACTCAGGGCTCCAACCTGTGTCCCTATGCCATCCAGAACCAATTTTGCAATAAGGATAGATTCCGTTGTATACTCTTCTTCCAGCATGTCATTCAGGATGGACTGAACATTTATGTCGTCCGATACCTGCTTGTCCAAAACCTGCCTCCTGTAGCCTGGGGATAAGTACCAGACTTCATAACCGGAAGCACTTTGATCCAAACTTGAATTAACATGAATGGAAATATACAATATCGCTTCATTTTCGCTGAGTTCCACCGAATTTGCTATGTCCGTGCGTTCCTCAAGCTTAAGATAGACATCCGTACTGCGCGTCATCAGGATTCTCTTGTCAGGATACGCCCTCTTAAGGTAATCCCTGAGCTTAAGTCCTATGTCAAGACAAATGTCTTTCTCACGCACTGTCACTTTTTTTCCGTCTATCGTGTACTCCGCCATGGCACCGGGATCTTTCCCTCCATGACCGGGGTCTATCAATATGGCTCCAATAACAGGACTGGAAGCCGCATTGTTCAAGTTAAAAAAATTCTCGGCAGTATTCATGAAAGATGCAGAAGCAAGAAGCTTGCCGTCTTCCAGATACGGGGCCTTTTCCTCCAGAAATGACTGGTAATCCTGAATTACATAGTCCTGCCCCGCACGGAAAGAGATGTGATGTCCGTTTTTCTCCAGCATTCCGGTCTCAGAAAGAGGATCCCAGTACAGGGAGATTCCTTTATCAGATGCTTTTTCAACCAGGCTGATCCCCTGTCCCGCTGCCAATGCCGGTAAGAGAAAAAAGAAAAATGCGGTCAGAACACGTATCTTTTTCATACTATCTGCACAACTCCATTAGGGAAAACTACAGGCTGCTGTCTGCAACGTAGAGGATTCCCTGAATGCCGCCCCTTATAAGCGCCTTCCAGAACACATTTTTATCCAAATCGGGATGATTCGGACAGATTGAGTCAAACAAATGCGCTGTCTTTCTTATGGAACGATGGTTCCAGTCTTTTAAATTATCGGCAGATTCCTTGAAGCACAAAGGAATATTTTTCTCAATACTTTCACCTGCCTTTATTATTCCTGCCTCGTCAAGCCAGAAGTCAAACGCCTCTTTCTGCTCTTTTGTAAGCTGATATGCATCCGGTGGGAATCCTTTCTCGCTTGAACGTGAATTTCCGCTTAAGAATGCATCTGTACGGGATGAATTCGGCTCCAGGCGGAGTACAAGGTTGGAGACAGCATTTTCTGCAGAACTCACGGCAAGTTCCCGGGTTGAAGCCAATGAAATGCAGTTACCGCATTTTTCCACATTATTGCGGGGGAAATCAACAGAGGAGCCTGCCTCTGCACGGAACAGGGCATTTTTGATGAACGGATGGGATGCACAGTGCTCGCTGCCATAGATTCTTGAGACAGTTCCCGGAATTGAAATCCATGCCCTCTCTGCGCTGAATTTGCTGCATGGAACCTCGTAAAGCTCAAAATCCTCGTCTTTTACAGGAAGAGGCCTTCTCTTTAAAAGAAGTTCCTCCGGTTCTTTTCCCAGTGCTACAAGCAGAGCCTGTTTGGTAAGATTCAGGTCGGAGGCATAGGGATAAGTCCAGCCAGACATGTAACCGCCTGAAAGACGGCCTGCTATCTCACCTATCATGGGGCCCTGAGAAGTGTATTTTATGTCTGCCTTTGCAACCCCGCAGCTTAATCCCAGGGCCTTGATTCCACGGGCAAAAGCCTTGATAAGCTCGTTTTTCTTCTCATCATCTATCATGGTGGGCATTGTGTGGCCCATTTCGATAAAATACGGTGAATAGAAAATATGGCGGTCTGCGAAACCTGTTATCGTAACCGAGCCGTTCCAGACTATGGCATCGATAGAAAATTCAGGTCCCTCCATGTATTCCTCAAAAATTGAGTTTCCGCTCCTTGAGTTACGCACTGCATCCTCTATGCACGGAAGGAATTCATCCTGATTCCTTACAAGACGGCATCCCCTTGCACCCATATTGTCCACAGGCTTTACAACCATCGGAAACTGTATTTCACTCAGGAC
>JAGADS010000157.1 GCA_017613485.1 Treponema sp. | reverse complement strand
CTCCTGTGGCGTTCATCGGATCTGCGAATATCAAATCCTTTCCGTCCATCTCGGCCAGGTCAAAGAATGAATTCTTCAGGTTCAGGATATACTGCATGTCATTTTCTTTTTTTGTATCGTCGCGGCTTATCTTGAAAAGCTCAAACGGTGTCACATAATCAGTTGAAGAATATTCCTGTATTTCCTTTGACATGATCATTGAAGGAAGAAGAGCACCTCTGAGCATTACGCACATGACGGAATCCTGAATCTTATAGTCACTGTCCGGAATCTTGTGTACTGCATAGTTCTGCACAGGATTGTCTACCGGTGTCTTTACGATTATGTGGTTCTTCTTGTCTGAATGCTGATCGGTAAATGCCAGACGGAAAAGCATTTCATAAGCCCTCTGGCTGTAATAGATGAACTCCGAATGGTCTGTCCTTACATCACGAAGCTTTGAGATTACACGGCTTGCCTCTGCATGAGCTCCCTCCTCTGTATCAAAGGAAAAAACCTTGATATTAGGATGCTTGGCACATATATCCTGCATCTTGTGTCCCATCTCGTCAAAACTGGAGACAATTTTATCCTGATCCACCGGATTAAATGCCTTTAGGGTATCCTTGTACATGGCCTCCAAAGTACGCAGATCATTCTGGTCATCTTCTGTAAGGTATCCGTCAAGATCTTCTGCCTTAAGAATAATTTTCTCGTCGCTCATATAATGCCTCCTCTTCAGCGTATTATGCTGCTCACGTCCTGTTCAGTTAAGCTTAAACCTTCAATTTTTATTATATTATCATCAATAAGGGAAATTTCCATGCCTGTCAATGTCTTGATAAGGGTTCCAAGAGATTTCTGTGTTTTCGGATTGCTTAATTCAAGATAACATGTGACATTGTACGAGGAGGAATCCTTTATCTTTTTCATCTCTCCATAAACATTGTCGCACCATTTCTCTGCAATCTTACCGACAATTTTGCTCATAAAGGCGGCAGGCTCACCTATATAAAATAAAATTGCATCAGCATCATGCTCCTGCCCGCTAAACCATTTATCACACTCAGGCTTCGATGGATTAAGAAAATAAAAGTTATCCAGCAGAGGCAGGATGTCATTTGAGGCAATCAGATTTTTTGTATTTGGGAACGCCACGTTAAATCCTGAATCTGAATAATAATATTCAATTTTTTCATTTGAATCCTGTGGCGTATATGAAGTTTTCTTCCAGCCGTTTTTCTCTGTCAAGGCAAGGCTTTGTCCGATAGAAGGGAAACTTCCTTCTGCATAAATTTTTATTGTTCCTGTTGTGTCGTTTGATAATCCAAGATAAAGTGAACTGATTCTTGAGGCAAGCAGATCTGCATCTTTTTGAGCCATACCGGTAGCAGAGGACATCAGGTTTTCTACAAGAATAATGTTTTGTTTTACCGGCACATAAAAATACATGTCAGAGCCTTCTCCCAAAACAGAAAGGGGCTTAACATTCCTGTTCTTGGAAGAAGAAGCACATGAGGCAAGAAAAGCACATGCCATTGTCAGTGCTAAAACTCTTGACAGTTTTTTTAAGGCTTCAGGCATAAATCAAACCTTTTCAAATTTGAATGACCATGTCCTGTCATCTGCATCCGCTGTGAAACCTCCGTCGATGGAATCAACCCATTTTGCGGAAGTAGACAGTGTCTCGCCTGCTACAAAGTCATGGAACTGCTCAAAGGCTGCTTTAAGCTCATCATCACCGCTGACAGAAAGGCTTATGCGGTCAGTGATTTCAAGTCCGCTTTCCTTTCGTGAATTCTGAATGCCACGAACAAGATCCCTTGCATAACCTTCTCTCTTAAGGTCATCAGAAATCTTTGTGTCAAGTCCCACTGTAAGTGTTCCTTCATTTATAACCTTGAGGTCCTCTTTCTCAAAACGCTCAACGATTACATTCTCCGAAGTAAGGTCAACATCCTGATCCTGAACAGAAATAGAAAGCTTCTGTCCGTCAAGAATTGCGGCTATCTGCTCATTTGAAAGCTTTTCAATCTCACCGGCGGCAAGCTTCATCTTCGGACCAAGCTGTTTTCCAAGCACGCGGAAATTTGCCTTTGCCTTGTATTCAACCAGCTCATCCTCTCTTTCGTGGAAAATAACCTTCTTTACGTTAAGTTCCTCGGCGATTGTATCCTCCATATCCTGAAGGACTTTCTTTTCGTCTGCATTGCGTGTTACAAGCGCTACAGATGCAAGAGGCTGCCTGTTCTTGATGTTGAACTGATTTCTAAGGCTTCTTCCCATTGACACTGCCTGTTGAACTGTTGCCATCTGGAATTCAAGCTGCTCATCACGGAAACGCTCGTCATAGACAGGATAATCCATAAGGTGTACAGATTCCTTGTCCTCAGAAGTCTTTAGGTTAAGCCACATTGTCTCCGTAAGGAATGGAATGAACGGGGATGCTGTAAGCGTAAATGTCTTTAACGCAGAGTAAAGTGCTCCGTATGCCTCAAGCTTGTCATTGTCTGATCCTGATTTCCAGAAACGGCGGCGGTTGCGGCGTATATACCAGTTGTTTATCTGGTCAATGAATGAAAGCCACGGGTCAATTGCTGCAGAAAGATCGTAATTGTCAAGTGCCTCTGTAACATCCTTTACCATTTTCTGTGCAACGGACAGAATCCAGCGGTCAAGAGGATTATCCGGCAACTTTGAGTCAAACTCATGTCCAGTACATGTGATTCCGTCGATATTGGCATATTGGACAAAGAAACTGTAGCTGTTCCAGAGCGGAAGAATAATGCTCTTTATGATGTCACGCACAGAATCATCTGAGTAACGGATCTCATCTGCCTTGACAACTGCTGAATGCATAAGGAAAAGACGTATTGCATCTGCTCCGAATTTGTCAATTGCCTCTGCAGGGTCTGTGTAATTGCGGAGAGATTTTGACATCTTGCGGCCGTCACTGGCAAGGACTATTCCGCTTACAATACAGTTTTCAAAGGCTGGCTTGTCAAAAAGCTGTGCGGCAAGAACCGTAAGTGTATAAAACCATCCGCGGGTCTGATCCAGGCCTTCGGATATGAATTTTGCAGGGAAGTTTGCCTCAAATTTTTCCTTGTTCTCAAACGGATAGTGAACCTGTGCATAAGGCATTGAGCCTGACTCAAACCAGCAGTCAAAGACTTCCGGGATACGGCGCATTGTACCCTTGCCGCATTTCGGGCACTTGAACGTTATTTTATCGACAAACTGCTTGTGAAGGTCATCAGGATAAGTTCCCGACAGCTCCTTAAGCTCCTGACGACTTCCTACACAGAGAGTATGCTTACAGTCAGGGTCATCACAACGCCAGATAGGAATCGGGTTACCCCAGTAGCGGTTACGGCTTACTGCCCAGTCACGTGCTCCTGCAAGCCATTTACCGAAACGTCCTTCCTTGATGTGGTTAGGTTGCCAGTTAATCTTGCTGTTTGCACGGAGAAGAACATCATGATAATCAGCTACCTTTACAAACCAGCTTCCGATACCGCGGTAAATAAGCGGGCTTCCACATCTCCAGCAATGAGGATATGAGTGGACGATTGAATCGCGCTTTACAAGTTTTCCCTCATCCTTAAGGCGCTTCATGATCTCTTTATCTGCATCCTTTACAAAAAGGCCCTGATAGTCAGAGACTTCCTTTGTAAACTTACACTCAGCATCAATAGGCTCAACCTCAGGAACTCCGCTTCCGGCAAAAACCTTATGGTCTTCCTCACCAAATGCAGGCGCAATATGAACGATACCGGTTCCGTCCTCTGTGGAGACATAGGCGGCATTGAACATGCGGAAGGCACCCTTAATACACTTTTGACCGCTCATCTCCTCGCATGCCTTTGGATCCTTCAACTGTGAGAAATACGGGAACAACGGCTCATACTCTGCATCTATGAAATCTTTTCCCTTATGGCGCCAGATAATATCGTAGGCATCCTCGCTCTTGTAATATGCGCTTAGACGTGCCTCAGCAAAAATGTAGTAATCACCGCTTTCCTTATCCAGTATCTTTACATAATCAATATCAGGTCCCATACAGAGACCAAGGTTTGAAGGCAATGTCCATGGAGTTGTTGTCCATGCAAGGAAATAAGTCTTTCCGTTGGTCATGTCAGAATCAGAAATTGCAGGAGGAGCCTTTGTAACCTTAAAGCGGACGGTTACAGTCTGGTCCTGTACATCTTTGTAGCCCTGTGCAAGCTCATGTGTTGAAAGAACAGTTGAACAGCGGGGACAATATGGCAGGATGTATTTTCCCTCGTAAATCAAGCCCTTGTCCCAGAGTGATTTTGCCACCCACCAGATGGACTCCATGAACTCCGGGTTCATAGTCTTGTAGTCATTGTCAAAATCAACCCAGCGGCCCATGCGTGTAATGGTTTTACGCCATTCAGAGGTGTAACGCAAAACAGAAGCCTTGCATGCCTCATTGAATTTATCGCATCCCAAAGCCTCAATCTCGTGCTTAGAGTTAAGTCCCAGCTCTTTTTCTATGAGGTTTTCAATAGGCAGACCGTGGCAGTCCCATCCGAAACGGCGGTCAACTTTCTTGCCTTTCATGGTCTGGTAACGTGGAATGATGTCTTTTATCGTAGATGGAATAAAGTGTCCGAAATGAGGAAGACCTGTTGCAAAAGGCGGTCCGTCATAAAAAACATATTCCTCTGCACCTTCCCTCTGTGAGACAGATTTCTTGAACGTATCATTTTCTGCCCAATATTTGAGTATTTCTTCTTCCTGCTTAGGAAAATCAGCCTTAGGATCAACTGGTTTGTACATATTATCCCCTTTATATAATAACAGATTATGTGAATTGTTCTGCCGCCTCTATAAAATGCAGCAAAATCAAATTATTTTATCATATTGCATTGATTTAATCTACTGGTGAATTCATGTGCAAAATAAGCACAAAACGGAAAAATAACCTTTATTTTTTTTTTCATGTATGTTATAATAAAAAAAATATCTAATTCTTTGACAAAAAAATGAATTATGTGAGGATTGAATTATGGACGAAGCAGCTGTTAAGACATTTTTGAATATTAAGGCAGGAAATACTGCTGACACGTTTGCCGGATTCATGGCTATTCATGGCGGTGATTTGACTGCATCTGTTGCTGATTATCTTGAAAATGCCGTTGACGCTGGAAGTAAAAACGGTTCAGGTGAATACACTGCATGGTGTGCTTCAACCGCTAAAGATATCATGGCAGGAAAATATGCATCTCTTGCCGACGTGCAGAAAGCAGCCGATGCCTTTGCCGCAAGCTGATTAGGCATATAATTTACTCTTGACAATTTAGAATCTCTTTCATATCATAGCCGCATGAAAATAAAATATTGTTTTTTTACGGCTGTGTTGTTTTTATTCGTTGGATTACAGACAGCCAATTCACAGATAGCTTACAAAAAATCACAGTGTAATGACCAGAAGCTTTTTTTCACAAATTCAGATGGCTGGGTCTATGATACAATTGCAGATTTATGTGCGGAATGCGGTCAGATTACTCAGTTGAATTCTGCACCGTTGCCAAAAGCCGAATTAATCCAGTACATAGAGCTGATTGACCGTGAAAGCCTGAAACCAAGTTCTCAGGCACGTTACGACAACCTTATTGAATATCTTGACACTGAATATTGGTCTTTCGGTGCGGAGCCTGTCATGCTGGGAATCAAGGCAAGAGGTTCTGTAGAAGTCTTTAAGCGCTCTGAAAATGAAATGGAGAGAAAATGGGATTATCTTGACCGTTACATAAATCAAAGCGGACTGTTCAAGGCACCTGTTTACCTTACTGTAGGTGATTATGTTACATTGGAAACAGGTTTTGATAAATTCGGTAATTATTCCAATGTCACTGACTTGAATGACTGGACAAACATTCAATGGGCAGCAGGTATTTGGGACTGGCCTAAAACCGCATACGCAAGCATCGGGATACCTGTCATGGGAAAATGTGCTGTCAACCTTCAGATAGGAAGAAACGGCATGCAGATCGGTAATACAACCCTACCCAGCGTCATCCTATCCAACCGTTTTATCACAGACGGGTATGTAAGCCTTTCATTTTATTCACCTGTTATCTACTATACAGGTTCTGTTCAGCAGATTGAGACAGATAAATATTTTTATCTGCATCACATCAACATAAGGCCGTTTAAGTTTTTAAGCCTTGGACTTGTGGACGGAACTCTTGTCAGCTCAAATTTTGAGTTGCGTTTTTTAAATCCCCTTATGTTCATGCATTCGATTTATGCAAGAAGTGATGAAAGTTATAAGAACAAGTATGGAATCTCTCAGTACCTGGGTCTGACTTTTGAATGTGTGCCTGTCAGGAACCTGAGGCTGTATGGTCTTTTTGCTCAAAATGAAATACAGGCATTCGGGGAACTCTCAACGGATGAGGGAAGAAGCGTTCCAAACGGCATGGCTTGGCAGTTCGGAGCGACCTACTCTCTTCCCACAGACGGAACTGGAAGCTGGGTGTTCAATGCCGAGGGCCAGTATGTTTCACCATGGTGCTATACAAGATATACACCAGAAAGCACTTTTATAAGTAATCATATAAATCATTTTGGAGGAGACGACAAGACTTTTGTTGCCTCCTTGGGCGGTCCGGATTCTGCGACAGCCACAGTAAACGCAAGCTATGAGGTTCCAGGAAAATGGAAGGCAAAATTCTCTTACAATTTTGTAGCTCATGGAGAGAATTATATAGAGAGGCTTTTGGAATATAAGGATTCAAACGAAACAAATGGCATTAACGGGTATTACTATTATCCTTCTTCTGGTTATTATCGTGATCAGGGAAATCCAAATTCACCCTATGAAGATATTCATGATGCTGTAAGGGTGGCACGTGATATGAGTCTGTCTGGAACTGTTGAATATACCCACAAACTCACGCTCTCTGGTGAATATGTCTTTAATAAATGGCTTACGGTACAAGGGGATGCCTCCTACAAGTTCATGCTTAATGCCGGCAACGTGCAGGACAAATTCTTACATGGCGTAGAAGGCAGGGCCTGTTTAACTTTAAACCTGCTTTAAAAAAGCAAAACGGTCAGCCCGATAAGGACCAACCGTTTATTGGTTTATTTAGTTCTCTTCAAAGCTGAAATCAAGAGATGAATCGTATTCGTCCATGCCGCAGTAAATATTATAGTCTTTACCGTGGATCTTAGTCTTAACTATGCAGGAAACCGGGAATTCTGATCGAATGAAGTCATAGAGTTCCTTTATGCTTGCATTATCAAACATATTGTCAGCATTCTGTCCGACAATTGTTTCTCCTGAAGAAAGGAGAACTGATCTGTATGCATTTGCATTAGGACCTGCAAGAACAAGACCGTAATTCATTCCATCTTCACCGATTCTTATATAGACATAAGGCAGGCTTCCAAAGGGAGCGAAATAGATTATATTGTCACCATCACTGATGTAATAGCTTTGATCAGCCTTCATGCCTTCTACTGAATCAGGTACAAGATCAGCAGAATTCTCCATCTTGGTCAAATCATGTACTAACTGAATGAACTGGGCTGTTGAATATTCCTCAATATCCTCATCAATTTCAGCAACCTTTGTTTCAATCTTTGTTTCAGCCTTTGAATCTCCGCTCTTTTCAGTATTTGATTTTTCCGAAAGATTCAGCTCTACAACAACTTTTCCGTTTTCATTCTTACTTCCGGTTGTCTGTGTATCATCGGAGTCTGAATCAAACTTAAGTTCAATTGCATCATCTTCATCGTTATTATT
>JAGADS010000015.1 GCA_017613485.1 Treponema sp. | reverse complement strand
CTTTGACAGGGCAGGAATCACACTTGATCAGGCAAGGGCTTGTGTCATGGAGGTACAGAAAAAGGTTCCTTCATCCGCAAAAATTGACGGTGTCTCATCTCCATATTCAGAGCCTGTTCCCGCAATGTCGGACGGAAGCACACAGCGCAAGAGGAATCCAGACAGCATCCTGTCGCAGTTCAGCAGGGACCTGACAGAGCTTGCACGTGAGTCAGATACGGATCCTGTTGTTGGACGTGATAAGGAGATAGGCCGCATTGTTCAGACACTCAGCCGCAGAAGCAAGAATAATCCGGTTCTTGTGGGAGAGCCTGGAGTAGGTAAGACAGCCATAGTTGAAGGACTTGCCCAGAGGATATCAAAGGGAAATGTTCCGCGCGGTCTCCTTAAAAAACGCATTCTATGTCTGGATCTTGCCGCAATGATAGCCGGAACAAAATACCGCGGTGACTTTGAGGAAAGGATGAAGAGGGTGATGAAGGAAGTAAAGGAAAATCCCGACATCATTCTTTTTATCGACGAGATACATACGATAATCGGTGCGGGTGGACCGGAAGGCTCTATGGAAGCGAGCAACATGATAAAGCCTGCCCTGAGCCGTGGAGAGATTCAGGTAATCGGTGCCACAACATTAAAGGAATACAGGAACCGTTTTGAAAGGGATTCCGCACTTACACGAAGATTCCAGATGATTGTGATAAATGAGCCGAGTGATGCTGAGACAGAGGAAATGCTTGAGGGGCTTAAGAGCAAGTTCGAGGATTTCCACCATGTTCGCTATGATGATGACGTGATAAAGGCAGCGGTGAAATACAGCCGTAGATACATTCAGGAAAGATGTCTTCCGGACAAGGCCATAGATGTGCTTGATGAAGCCGGAGCCGCAAAGAAAATCCAGAATGAGCAGAGGCCTGTTGAGCTTGAGCAGCTTGAGAAGACAATCGACGACCTGATAGAGGAAAAAAGAAACCTTGTTCAGGAGCAGGATTACGAGCAGGCCGCATACGTACGCGACAAGGTTACCCACTTAAGGAAACAGCTTGATGAATACAATATTGCGTTAAGGGCACAGGATGCCAGGGTAAGGACACGCGTTACAGTTCAGGATGTTTGTTCCGTGATTTCAGCAATGACCGGAATCCCAATAGAAAAGCTGGATGCAGACGAAAGCCAGAAACTCCTGCAGATGGAGGAAAGCCTGAAAAAGGATGTCATCGGTCAGGACCATGCAATCTCTGTAATCAGTTCTGCCGTAAGAAGAAGCCGATCCGGTGTTTCTTCCCTGAAGCGTCCTATAGGTTCATTCCTGTTCCTGGGTCCAACGGGTGTCGGAAAAACACAGCTTGCAAAGGCACTTGCAAAATTCCTGTTTGGCAGTGAGGATGCACTTATCCGATTTGACATGAGCGAGTTCAGCGACAAATACACGTCATCTTCACTGATTGGTGCGCCTCCGGATATATCGGACATGATGAGGGTGGAAGGCTTACCGAGAAAGTAAGGCAGAAACCGTATTCAGTCGTTCTCTTTGACGAGATAGAAAAGGCAGACCCTCAGATTTACAATCTTCTTCTTCAGATTTTTGAGGAAGGCGAATTGTCTGACACTCAGAACCATACAGTAAGCTTTAAGAATACCCTTGTGATTCTGACAAGCAATGCGGGTGTAAGGAACATAAACGCAGAGTCCAAGCTGGGTTTTGCATCCAGCAAGGAAGGAATACTCCCTCACGATGAGATGGAGCAGAATGCCATGGAGGAGTTGAAGCGCATAATGTCACCTGAGCTTTTGAACCGCATAGATGACGTAATAGTGTTCAATGCACTTGGCAAAAAGGAAATCAGCAGCATACTCGACATTCAGATTGCAGAGCTTGAGGACCGCCTTTCTGAGCAGGGAATTACAATCTCCGTAAAGCCAAAAGCCCGTGAGTACATGGTTGAGCACGGTTATGATCCTCTTATGGGAGCACGTCCAATGCGCCGTCTTATTCAGCAGGAGGTTGAGGATCCTTTGGCAACGCTTATACTCTCTGGCAAGAACAAGTTCAGCTCAAGAGCCGTAATCGAATGCAAGAACGACAAGCTAAAGGTTTCATTTGCAAATTCGGACAGCGTAAAAAAGATCACAAGTATTTCTGATGATGCGCTTCCTCTTGGAATTGGGGATGCTCATTCAGTTGAATATATGGAACACACGGAAAAATAGGAGTCTACCATGAAAGAATTTATGCAGTACGATACTGTCAGAAATGATGCGCTTCTTCTTGCCCACAAGATCTATCAGGAAGATGGATTTGTTCCTGATGTGATTTATGCGTCATTACGTGGCGGTGCTTACATGGCGAATATCCTGAGTGAATATTACAAGGTGGCCCTAAAGAGGCATAAGCCTGTTCTGTATGCGGCTGTGGTGGCACGCTCTTATACCGATGTAAAGCAGCAGGATGCGGTTCGTGTGGACGGATGGACATATTCTCCTGATTATCTGCGTCAGGGTGACAATGTAATGCTTGTGGACGACATTTACGATTCAGGAAGGACATTGAATTATCTGGTAAGCGTCTTGCTTGAGAAAGGTGTTCCCCGCGAGAACATTAAGGTTGTCGTTCATGATTTCAAGGTCTACAAATACAAGGATCCTCTTCCGATAGTTCCTGATTACTGGTGCCGTAAGCTTGAGATAGACAAGCCTGAGAATAATCCGTGGATAAACTACAACAGCCATGAGCTTGTGGGACTAACAAAAGAAGAGCTTGAAAAGAATTTTTATACACCATATCCTGAATTAAGAAAGGTGCTTGAGCCGATTTTTGCCGATAAATAAAAAAGCCAGTCTTAACGAAAATGGAGG
>JAGADS010000156.1 GCA_017613485.1 Treponema sp. | reverse complement strand
GTGCGTCTTAGTGACATTCAGAATCTTTTGGAAAAGAAACAGAAAGAAGTTGAAGACTGGCTCAAGAATCAGACAGAAAAAGCCATGGAGGACGCAAAGAGTCTGGCTACGGAATATGTTCAGGAAAAAACCACTGAGGTAAAGGAGCAGGTAACAGAATCACTGAAGGATTCATTGGGTTCTATTCTAGGAACAGGCAGTAAAAAGACGGAAGAAAAAACAGAAGAAGATGATGATGATAAAGAGGAAGAGAAAAAAGAGAGCGCAGAAGACAAGCTTACAAATGGCCTCAAGGACATAGGCAAGGGATTTTTCGGACGCTAGGTAATTGAATTTTTAAAATATTTTCCTTATTTTTAAACTTTTCATTTGCTTTTTTTCCAAATAGGACTTATTATTAAAGAAGGAAAGGGAATACACAGCTGTGGAAAGGTGTTATGAGGAAAGCAGTAAAAAAAACAATTCTGTTAGTCAACAGTATCATTGCTTCTCTTGTTGTAATCGCCGGACTGATTCTTTTATGCCGGAATTTTCAGATAACGGCTTCATTCTTTTCTAAAAAAGAAAACATACCTTCATTTCCAGACAAACGGATTTTATTCATAACATCTTTCAACGACGAGGTACCTTCTGTATACAACCAGAAAGAAGGCATGCTGTCTGTATTCAACGAGGCAGGCGTATGGCTTGACGTAATCTCCATGAACTCCCGCGATTATCCTGATGAGCAGAACGAGAATCTTTTCCATCAGCTTCTTGAATACCGTCTTCAGAACAACAGGAAATATGATGCCGTCATTGCAGGAGATGATGAGGCACTTTATTTTGTGGAGCATTACCAGGAAGATCTTTTTCCTGGATTACCGGTTTACTTTCTTGGAGTCAATGACATAGATCACGCACACAGGGCTGTAGAGAACCCGTGGATTACAGGCTCCATAGAACGGCTGTATCTTGAAAAAACCATAGATGTTGCGATAGACCAGAATCCAGAGGCAAAGAACATTGTAGCAATACATGATAACTCCATTTCCGGCATGGCAGATTCTGAGCAGTTCCTTTCTCTTAAGATTGAATTTCCCGATCATGTGTTTGAATCCGTCAACACCTCAGAACTCACGCGCTACGAGATTGAAAAGAAAATACGAAGCCTTGACAGCAATTCAATACTCATCTGCATCTCAGGCTATCATGATGCAGACGGCAACAGATACACAGGCTATGAATTATGCCAGCTTGTCTCTAACTGTGCACAGATTCCGGTCTACACCACTATCTCTGAATGCATAGGACAGGGATTTGCAGGCGGTCTTATTCTTGACATGAGGGAATACGGCAGGCAGGCGGCTCAGACAATTCTTTCCATTTTCGAGGGAAAGGCACCAAAGAACATTGATCTTTTTACAAAGGAAATCTCGCAGTTCCATTTTGATTACAAGGTGTTCAAGCAGTATAAGCTCAAGAAATCTGCACTTCCGCTGGACACTGTATGGGTAAACCGTTACAGTCCTTTCTGGGAGCATAACGGAATGCTGATGACATCCCTTGCCATGATTCTGGCTGGAATTACGGCTATCCTCCTTACCGTGGGACTTGAACGCCATCATTCAAAAATCATTCAGTCAGAGCTCTCTTCCTCACACCAGCAGCTCAAGTACATGATAGACCACGACTTCATGACAGGGCTTCCGAAAATACAGACGGCACATCAGGCAATCAGCGAGCTTTTGGAGTCAGGCAAGCGTTTTTCAGTACTTAAAATGAACATAAACAATTTCCGCAGCATAAACGATGCCTATACACACGCATGCGGAGACTTCATCCTGAACAAGATCGGCCACATGCTTCTTGACATGGAGGATGACGATTATTTCATGGCAAGAGACAACAGTGAGTTCATCATCATCTACCGCAAAGGCTACCTTAGCGACGTAAGCACTCACTTTGACTGCATAAAGCAGACTTTCCTTTCCATTCCCATCTCCTACAACGGAGCATCATTCACCGTAAGCATGAAATTCGGCATATTCAACGTACCCACGAATGAAAAACTTTCGGTTGACGAGGTTATGACATCGGTGGACTATGCCCTTCTTCACGCAAAAACCGGTGGAAAATCAAGCTATGTATTCTTCAATGATGAGATGAAGGAAGAAATCCACAACACTAAGAAGATTGTACGTATTCTAGAGGATGCCTGCAAGGAAGACGGTTTTGTTCCTTTCTTCCAGCCGCAGATAAATGCAGAGACAGGAGAAATATTCGGATATGAGTCACTTTGCCGCCTCAAGGATCACCCGATTTCACCTGCAATGTTCATTCCGATTGCAGAAAACAACGGCTTCATCACAAAAATCGGAAGGATAATGACAGAGAAAGTCATAAAGCAGATGGCAGCTCTCCGTGACGAGGGTCATCCTCTCAGGCGCTTTGCTATCAACTATTCAGCAGGACAGATTGTGGACACTGGTTATGTGGATTTTCTACGTGAGCTTCTTGAAAAATACAATATCCCGCCGGAAATGATTGAAATCGAGATTACCGAGAGCCTCTTCCTTGGAAACGACCAGGATTCAGCAAACCTATTCAAGCAGCTGGATGAGCTTGGTGTCTCGCTTGCACTTGATGACTTTGGCACAGGCTATTCCTCCATCAGCTATCTGGCATATCTCCCTGTTGGCGTGGTAAAAATCGACAAAACCATGGTGGACGTATACCTGCATGACGGAAAGGACGTTTTGATTCAGAACATAATCAACATGGTGCACAGCCTTGGCATGAAGCTGATTGCGGAAGGCATAGAAGAAAAATGGCAGTATGAAAAACTCAAGACATTCGACTGCGATGTCATACAGGGCTATTACTTCAGCAAACCGATTCCCGGATCCGAGGTAAAAAGCTACAATGTCTCATAAAACAGGCTCAAAGTTGCCGTAAACTGATTGACCAAATCTTGATTTTCCCTTACAATATGTCGTCTTACTTAAAGTGGGATAAATGGACCCGTCGGGTTCTTACTATATTTCAGGTCTTGAACCCATTCGCAAGAGACCTGTGGAGGACAAATCAAGTGGTAAAAATCAGACTTAAGAAGTTTGGTACAAAGAAGCGCCCTGATTACCGTATCGTAATTCAGGATGCCCGCAAGCCCCGTGACGGTGAAACTGTAGAAGAAATCGGTCAGTATCACCCCATCGCAGCAGAAAACAGTCAGGTTGTGGTGAACACAGAGCGTGCAAAGTACTGGCTCAGCGTAGGTGCCCAGCCAACTCCAATCGTCAAGAAACTGCTTAACGCTTCCGGCCTTACAGCCAAAGGCGAAGCAATCTCAAAGTAAGTTCAGGGGTGTGAATCATGGAAAAAGACCTGATTGAATTCATAGCAAAATCAT
>JAGADS010000155.1 GCA_017613485.1 Treponema sp. | reverse complement strand
ATGCCTCTGAGGGTGGAATGCGTTTTCTTGATGACTGGTACAGCAGCGTAAAGAACAACATTCATCTTCTTTCATTGAACAAAGAATTAAAGCAGGCATTTGTTGAAAAAGACAGTGCCAGTATGAGACAGTTGGTCAGTAAATATGAGGAAGGTGTAGACCTTGATTTTTTTGCAATTACAGATAAAAACGGTGTTGTGGTTTCTGGCGGGGCATGGGGTGTCAGCGACGGACAGAATCTTTCTTCCGTAAATGCCGTAAGCAAGGCTCTGTCAGGAAAACAATTCCATAGTATTGAACAGGTAGACAGGCTTGCTTTTTGTACTATTGATGCGATGCCTATTGAAGTTAACGGAAAAATTGAGGGTGTCATGCTCGGCGGATATGACCTTACCAAGGGGTTTACAGAGATGATGCACTCTAACTTTAATGTTGAATGTACTGTCTTCAGGGATAAGCTCAGGGTTTCTACAACTCTGGAAGGCGCACTTGGTACGGAGCTTGACAATCAGGCGATTGTTGACCAGGTTTTAAAAGGCGGTGTTCCATACAACGGAGAGAATACAATCCGAGGTAAGAAATATCTTTCTGTGTATACCCCGCTTGCCGGTGATGACGGTAAGAATGTTGGAATGCTTTTTATTGCCAAGAGCATGGAGGCAATTGAATATATCCAGAAACAGACCTTGAACTGGGTTATTCCGTGTGTTTTAGGCCTTTCTGCCATAATGGTAATTTTCTGCTTTGCATTTGTCAAATATCTTATGTGGCGCATCGGAAACGTATCTAACTTCCTTAACGAGCTGCAGACCGGAGACGCAGACCTAACTAAGAGATGCAATCTGTATACCAGGGATGAGATTGGAGACCTTATAATAAAATTTGACCTGTTCCTAGACAAGATGCAGACAATGATGCAGGAGCTCAAGGCATCAAAGAACAATCTTTCTGGTGCAGGTGAGTCAATGAATTCAAGTGCAGAGGAAACGGCATCTGCAATCGTACAGATTATTGCAAACATCAAGGGCATTTCAAATCAGATAGAGAACCAGGGTGGAACCGTAGACCATACCGCTTCTGCTGTAGAAGACATATCAAAGAAAATAACTGCTTTGGATTCAATGATAGAAAGTCAGGCGGCTGGTGTAAGCGAGGCATCTTCTGCAGTTGAGGAAATGATAGGTAACATTGCTTCCGTCAATTCATCGGTTGAGAAAATGGCGAATTCCTTTGTGGACCTTTCAAACAATGCACAGCTGGGGTTCAACAAGCAGCAGGATGTAAACGAAAGAATCAAGATGATAGAAGATCAGTCACAGATGCTTGTAGAGGCAAACCTTGCAATCTCTAACATTGCTGAGCAGACCAATCTTCTTGCAATGAACGCTGCAATCGAGGCTGCCCATGCCGGTGAGTCTGGAAAGGGATTCTCTGTTGTCGCAGATGAAATCCGTAAGCTTTCCGAGACATCTTCCGCACAGTCAAAGACAATCGGTGAGCAGCTGAATAAAATCAAGGATTCAATTACGGAGGTTGTATCTGCATCCTCTGAGTCTTCTGATGCTTTTGCGGCTGTATCAGGAAAAATAAAGGAGACCGATGAGCTTGTCATGCAGATTAAGGCGGCAATGGATGAGCAGAACGCAGGATCAAAGCAGATTGGACTTACGCTCAGGGACATGAATGACAGTACTGTTGGTGTAAGCCACGCATCCAAGGAAATGTCTGCCCGCAACGAGATGATAATGAAAGAGATTTCTGCACTCAAGGATTCTTCAATAATGATTTCCCGCAGCATGAAAGAGATGTCTGACGGTGCTCAGAGAATCAACGAAACAGGAGCGGTATTGAGTGATATTTCCCACCAGATGGACAGTTCAATCAGGCAGATTGGCGGACAGATAGACTTGTTCAAGGTGTGATTCAAATCGCCTGGTTTCCTGTGTATTTCCTGTTCTCGCTTATGTCAAGGTTATAGTATCGCTCAGAGGCTACGGTTGTTGGCGGACCGTGGCCTGGCATGAGGACAAGATCATCGTTCTGGTTCAGGATTTTGTTGTCTATATTGGAGCACAAAAGCCTCTTGAAATATGTGCCCGATGTATCTCCCACAACTCCAGCTGTGATAGTGTCCCCTGTGAACATTACGTTTCCTATCTTGAACACCATGCTGTCTGCGGAGTGTCCCTGCACTGAATAGTAATCGATGTCAAAGCCTGCAAGCTTGATTTTGCCGTCACCACGGATAAGCTCTGTCTTTATTCCCTCAACCTCGTAGTCTGTTGCATAAACCTTTGGTGAATATATTTTTGTAAGTGTAGAAAGTCCGTGCACGTGATTCTCATGGTTATGTGTTATTAAAACACCCGTCAGGTTATAGCCGCCTTCCTCTATCTGGGAAATAATGTTTCCTGAGATTTTTCCCGGGTCAATTATGATTGCCTCCATCACAGAAGGATCATCGTTTACAACAAGATATGAGTTGGTGAATTCCTCAAGACAAAGATGAAAGTATATTTTCATTTTCCGTCTCCTGCATCATCAAAGCCTGCACTGCTCTCGGTATTTGACCTGTCAACCAATGCTTCCCTTGTGTTGGACAGCTTGAATGAGACTCCTTCCCGTGCTGCCTCGTAGAATGCCGCCTTCTTTAAATTGCAGTTGATCATCGAGGTATTAATCAAGACCGCCTTTATGAAACGGCTGTTGTAAAGGTCGCTGTCGTCAAAGCTGCTCTGATAGCTCGTTATTCCGTTAAAGTTATTGTGTATAAGGTCACTTCCTGTAAAGGTCACGTGAACAATCTTGCTTCCTGCAAAAGAGGAGAACTGAATGTTGCTCTGTGTAAATGCACAGTCACTGAATGTCGAGAAATCGAACATGCACATCCTTGCCCTCAACATATTGGAATGAATGTTGTTGAATGAGCTGTGCTGGAAATTGCAGCCGTAGAATTTCTTGCTTCCAAAATCCAGATTGTCAAGGGAAATACCGTCTGCATTCAAGTTGATGATTTTATCGTGCGACATGATGTATTGAATTATGGAAGATGATTCTTCCTCCGGTGACGGACAGTGCCTAAGACAGAAAGTGCTGTCTTCAAGAGTATCTTTTTCCTGGTTGACTCTGGATATTGCAAAGGAATTGCATCCAGGGTATTCACATTTCCTGAACAAATACATATCTATACTTTACGCTATTGAAATCATTTAGTCAAATGGCTACAATGGAATTATGTGTTGGAAATGCGGAAATAATGTTGAATTTGAGACAATTTCACGAAATTCAGAGTGTCCGGTCTGTCATGCCGATCTTCATTCATGCAGGAACTGTGAGTATTATTCTCCAGGAAGTCATTACGACTGCCATGAGACAGTGCAGGAGATAGTGACCGACAAGGAACGCGCGAATTTCTGTGACAGCTTTAAGATAAAAAGGCAGTGGAACGGTTCTGCCCGGGGCAACGATAAGGCCGAAAAGGCAAAGAAAGCCTTTGACTCACTATTCGGATGATTTTTTGGATATATCGATGAACGAATACATAGATTTTGCTTTTCTTGACAGCGGTACAGGCGGTATTCCTTACATGCTTGCATTAAAGAAAAAAAGGCCGGAAGCCCGCTGCGTATATCTTGGAGACACTGTACATTTCCCGTACGGACAAAAAAACAAGGAAGAGGTCATAGAATCTGCCGCAAGTTCAATTGAGCTGATTGTAAAAAAATGGAATCCACGCTCTCTTGTAATAGCATGCAATACAATCTCAGTAACTGCACTTGATGAGCTCAGGTCACGTTTCCCAAGGCTGCCGATAATTGGAACTGTTCCTGCCATTCGCCTTGCCTCAAGGGTAACACAAAATAAAAGAATAGGACTGCTTGCAACAAACGCCACAGTCTCAAATCCATACAATGAACGGCTGAAAAAAGATTTTGCAAGTGACTGTCAGGTTTTCAGCAGGGGAGACCCGGACTTAATCAATTTCATAGAGCACAGCCTTTTCAATGCAACAAAAGAAGAACGCCTTTCTGCCGTAAAGCCTGCAATCGAGTTTTTCCGTGCCAATGACTGTGACACGATAATCCTTGGCTGCACACATTTTACCCACATTGCATCTGATATAAAGGAAGCCGCAGGTGATGGTGTCATGGTTGTGGACAGCCGTGAGGGTGTTGTGAATCAGGCAATTAAAGTTGAGGATTCAATAAGTCAGGTCAATGCTTCAAAGGATGATACAGAGACAGGCCTGAATCAGCGTGGACTTCCTGATGACTGCACGTTCTTCTGCACAGGTTACAAGAACCAGAAGGATGAGGAGGAATACCGCACCCTTTGCTCAAATTTCAATATTCCGTGGGGCGGTGTCGTGGCTTTGGAATAGGCTTCCATAGTTTGACTTTTAGCCGTTTCTTTGCTATAGTATAGAAAATCTGGAGGACCTTTTTATGGAAAAATATGTGCTTTCTGTTTTAGTTGAGAATCATGCCGGTGTATTGAGCCGCGTTTCAGGCCTTTTTAGTCGCCGTGGATATAATATTGACTCGCTTACCGTATGCGAGACATCTGACCCTGCACGTTCCCGCATGACAATTGTAGGAAGCGGAGATGAATATACTCTTGAGCAGATTGAAAAACAGCTTTCCAAGCTTGTTGAGGTTATTTCAATTGAACGCTGCAATCCTTCTGAGACAACACAGAGGGAAATGGCACTTATCAAGGTAAAGGCAACTGGAGAAAAAAGAGCCGTAATCATAGAGACATGCAATATTTTCCGTGCCCATATTGTAGACGTGTCAGAGAATGCCCTTATCGTGGAGGCAACAGGAAGCGAGGACAAGATTTCTTCCCTTATCCGCCTGCTTGAGCCTTATGGCATTCTTGAGCTTTTAAAGTCCGGTCTTACAGCAATGGATCGTGGCGACAAGATAATGAGCTGAGATACAGGTCTCATTTACTGCATTTAAACCATTTCTCATCATAGAGTTTCCAACTGTTGTTTTCAAAGACTGCATTGCCTGTCTTGAATACGCGAGATGTCACTGGAAACTTTTCTTTTATCTCTGGAACTTGAATTTCTTCTGAATCGTGCCTGTTGATTTTTCCGAATACGATTTCCGTGTGGATAATATTGCCACCGTCAATAAGATCAACTGGAAACAAAAGTCTGTCATCTTTGATTTTATAATATTGAATCGTCATGAGAGAAGGTTTTTCAAGAGGCTTCTCCAAAAAAGCCCACAGAGGAAAAGTAGGAACTGCAGAAAGTTTTTCGATGTTATTGTAGGCAAGAAGGATTTTTTTCGAGGATGAGCATAAAAGACTTACTGTATCTTTATGAGGAATCAAAGCTAACATGAAAACAGTATAGAGTATTTTTTCAAAATAGTGTAGTATTGGCTTATGAAAGATTTTAAGATTTTGTTTAGCTCAATCCTTATGGTTTTGATTAGCTGTGTATGTGCATGCTCCGCGCAGAAGGGAGACTCAATTGTAATCTGTCAGGGCGTTCCCCTTATGGGACTTAATAAAGAGGCGGTAAATGCATCAATAAAAGAACCTGCAAAACAGAATACAATGTATTTTGAATTCTCGGACAAACATCGTCAGACAATGCTCGCAAAAGTATCATCGAAAAAAAGGCTTGCTTTACAGGCTGTTATCTCTGTTCCGTCTGGAAATGGACAAATAACTCTTGGGCTGATGAATAAAGGACAGGGCGAAAATGAATATGTCTCTGTTTCTGAGGTGGTAAGTCCATCTATTGAATTTGATAGAAGGAAAAACTTGACGCTTTCTTTGTGCTTTGATCCGCAAAAGCCTGTTCCTACGGGAATGTATGTTACCTCGTCTTTGCCATGCTCGTTGGATTCTGTCTCGTTTACTGATGCGAT
>JAGADS010000154.1 GCA_017613485.1 Treponema sp. | reverse complement strand
ACCGGCCTTGCGGTTTCTTGCAATGTCGGGGGCCTCGAACTTCATGTAGTAGACATTCTCTGAAAGCTGTCTTTTTTCGATGATTTTGTTCATATCTTTTTCCTTACTATGAAATGTACCATGCAACTCACTGATAAAATCTTTCCTATTATACAGAATTCATGGGTTTATAGCAAGAATGAGTTTTTCGAGGTTCCCTATATTTTTTTGATTAACGTACCTTACCTTATGCCCAGGGATCTGACTCTGCTGGAACTCGGATGTCGGCGAGGCACTGAATCTCGTTCAGGAACCATTGGCCGGTTGAAGGTTTCCTGCGGAATTTTATAGGCCTTGGGCTGTCTGCACCACCGCTCTGGAGGTAGAGTGTTGCCCAGTTCTCCTCTGGATATGAATAAGAATTGTCGCTTACTGTTATTGCATACGGCTTGGAAGGCTCGTAATTGTTCTCTGGCGTTGCACCTGCAAAGAAAGACTTTACCTTGTAGAATTTACCGGTGAGCCTGTCCTTGAGGAACTGCTTCTCGTAATTGCTCATTGGTTCTGGACCTTTAAGGAAATTCAGCATCTCAAAGGTTTCCTCTGGATTCTTCTCATAGTGACAGAGAGCTGCCATTGTCAAAGCCGCTGTCTTAAACGGTGAGTCAAGACTTGCCTGCGGTAAAGCCTTCAATTCCTCAACATTTTCCGGAAGTGAGTTAAAAGTAAATGATTCCATTATTAGCCTCCAGAAATCAATTATAACACGTTAATTTCCATTTGTCTTGTTTTTTTAGATAAACATGCCTATCAGGTTAACCGCCGCCGCACAGAGCCATGCCAGGACACACTGCCACACGACGACACCCGCAGCCCACTTAGTGCCAAGTTCCCGCTTGACCGATGCAATGGCCGCAACACATGGAGTATAAAGCAGGCTGAACACCAGAAGACATGCCGCACTGACAGGACTTAACACAGATGCAACTCCACCCGCAAAAAGAATCTCCAGGGTAGAGACGACACTTTCCTTTGCCATGAATCCGCTTACAAGTGCAACTGTAATCTGCCAGTAACCAAGGCCTACCGGTTTCATCACAGGCGTTATCAGTTTTGCAATGGAAGCAAGCATACTGTCTTCAGCATCAGAGACAAAATGGAAATGCCAGCTAAAGCTCTGCAGGAACCACACAACAATCGTCGCAATAAAAATCACAGTAAATGCCCTCTGCAGGAAATCCTTTGCCTTTTCCCACAAAATCTGATCTGTATTACGTAAACCCTGCATCCTGTAGTTGGGAAGCTCCATCACAAAAGGAACTGCCTCCCCCTTGAACAGAGTGGACTTGAACAAAAGCGCCGCAAGAATACCGACGATGATGCCAAGGAAATAAAGGCCTGCCATGACAAGCCCGCCGTATTTCGGGAAAAATGCAGCCGTAAAAAATGCATAGATAGGAAGCTTTGCAGTACAGCTCATAAACGGAGTCAGAAGAATCGTCATCTTGCGGTCACGCTCACTGGGAAGTGTCCTGGTTGACATTACAGCTGGAACCGAACAGCCAAAGCCTATCAAAAGAGGAACAATACTTCGCCCCGAAAGACCTATTTTACGCAGGAGCTTGTCCATGAAAAATGCCACACGCGCAATGTACCCGGAATCCTCAAGCATGGAAAGAAAGAAAAACAGAGTTACTATGATAGGAAGAAAAGAAAGCACGCTGCCGACACCGCTGAAAATCCCGTCGATTACAAGGGAATGAAGGACATCATTCACACCGGCACTGGTCAGGGCAAAATCCGTGAGTTCAGTAAGCTTATCTATTCCCATTTCAAGCAGTGTTTGAAGAGCCGCACCGATTACATTGAATGTCAAAAGGAATACTGCCACCATGATCAAGATGAAAGAAGGAATTGCAGTCCATTTTCCGGTAAGTATCTTGTCCAGTTTCTGGCTCCGCTTACGCTCATTACTTTCAACTGGCTTTTTTACAGTTGCAGCACAAAGCTTGAATATAAAGGAAAACCTCATGTCTGCAATGGCGGCACTACGGTCAAGTCCGCGTTCTTTTTCCATCTGCATCGATATGTGCTCAAGGGTCTCCATTTCATTTACGTCAAGATTAAGACTGTACAGGATCCTCTTGTCATCCTCCAGAAGCTTACTAGAGGCAAAACGCACCGGAATCTTCTCATTTTCCGCATGGTCTTCTATTAAATGTATTGTCGCATGAATTGCCCTGTGAACCGCCCCGCCATGCTCATCCTTGGAACAGAAATCCTGCCGCAACGGTTTTTCCTGATATTTTGCAACATGGATTGCATGACTTATAAGTTCCTCAATTCCGTGGTTATGCTTAGCCGAAATAGGAACAACAGGAACTCCCAGGCTTGCCTCCATTTTGTTTACGTCAATCGTACCGCCGTTAGCCGAAAGCTCATCCATCATGTTCAGGGCAACAACCATCGGTATGTCCAGTTCAAGAAGCTGCATCGTAAGGTAAAGGTTACGCTCGATATTGGTTGCATCCACAATGTTGATTATTGCACAAGGTTTTTCGTTCAGCACAAAGTCACGGGAAATAAGCTCCTCGCTGGAATACGGTGACATTGAGTAAATGCCCGGAAGATCAGTAATGCTTGTGTTCTCATGCCCGCGTATTGCACCAGATTTCCTGTCTACCGTGACACCAGGGAAATTACCCACATGCTGATTGGAGCCAGTCAGAGCATTAAACAGGGTAGTCTTACCGCAGTTCTGGTTTCCCACAAGTGCAAATGTCAAAACCTTATCGTCGGGAAGAGGTGTTTCCGTTTTCCTGTCGTGGAATTTTCCTCCCTCACCAAGGCCCGGATGAACGGAAGAATTCTCTTTTTCCTCCGCAATTCCATGTGCTTTTTCTGTGGCAGGCTCAGTAATTGTCTCAACTTCAATTTTTTTTGCATCATCTGTACGCAGCGTCAATTCATAACCATGAAGCTGGAATTCCTTGGGGTCGCCAAGAGGAGCGCTCTTTATAAAAGTAATCTCAGTTCCCGGGATAAGTCCCATGTCCAGAAAATGCTGCCTAAGCTCACCGTCACCGCCAAGTTTTGTCACACGAACCGTCTGTTTTTGTTTTGCATCATCAAGCGTCATATTGCTGTCCTGTCTGTCTATGTTATATAGAATATACTTGTCTATATTTTTCTGCAAGTATGAATTTAATGAAAAAAATTGAAAAAAAAGATAAATTTACAATATTACCTATTGACATAATAGGTAATTCAAGCTATATTCTCATTATAGAACTTTACCTACTTAACCAGTAGGTTTATCAAGGAGAAAAACATGGCAGACATCAAACAGAGCTCATTGGAATTAATTGGTAAGACACCGCTTTTGCAGTTGAACGGCTATTCAAAAAAGGCCGGTATATCTGGTGCCACCATTTTAGCAAAACTTGAATACCTGAATCCGGCAGGAAGCGTTAAGGACAGAATCGCCCTTGCAATGATAGAAGATGCAGAGGCAAAGGGTCTTTTAAAACCGGGTGCCACAATTATCGAGCCAACCAGCGGAAACACAGGAATCGGACTTGCCGCAGTTGCCGCCGCTAAAGGCTATCATGCAATCCTCACACTTCCCGACACAATGAGTGTAGAACGCCGCAATCTTCTTAAGGCGTATGGTGCAGAAATCGTCCTTACCGAAGGTGCCAAGGGAATGAAGGGTGCCATTGCAAAAGCAGAGGAGCTTCATGCCTCAACACCAGGAAGCTTTATTCCGGGTCAGTTCATAAATCCAGCAAATCCGGTAGCCCACAAAAAATCAACAGGTCCAGAAATCTGGGAGCAGACAGACGGCAAGGTTGATATTTTCGTAGCAGGCGTTGGAACCGGTGGAACACTTACAGGCGTCGGTGAATATCTTAAGGGAAAGAATCCCAACGTAAAGGTCGTTGCAGTTGAGCCGGCCACAAGCCCGGTACTTTCAAAGGGAACCCCTGGAGCACACAAGATTCAGGGAATCGGAGCAGGTTTTGTTCCAGATGTATTGAATACAAAAATCTATGATGAGATTATTCCAATAGAAAATGAAGATGCGTTTAAGGAAGGACGCCTTTTTGCCACAAGCGAAGGTATCCTCGTGGGTATTTCAAGTGGAGCCGCACTTAAAGCAGCAAGCATTTTAGCAAACCGCCCGGAGAACAAGGGAAAGACAATCGTTGTCCTTCTTCCAGATTCAGGCGACCGCTATCTTTCAACACCATTGTTCAACGATAATTAAAATGCAAAGGGAGGAGCCTGCTTGAAACTTCGTTGCAAGTCTCCCTACGCCCGCATTTCATTGCGTGCTACCCACCCAGCGGGGGAGTCTCCCCCGCAACGCCCCTGCATCACATATAAAGCAAATCACTATCCCTGTTTAATCCTGTAGTTTACTTGTTACATAATGTCAGTTATACTGTTTGGTATTATAGGAGTCAATTATGAAAAGTGTGAGGAAATTCTTTTTATTCTTTATCTGCCTGTCTTTTGCTTCAGGACTTTATGCTGATGAACATGAACTCAATAATGTCCCAAAGGATTTTATCGGAACATATATGCCTGTTCAAATGGAAATGCTTTTAAGGGAATACATGTCCTATGAAAAAGCCTTGTATACTATTACCGAATCCAGCTATGACATCCTGTCACTGGAAGAGAATATATGCTATTCCCAGGTTCGCTTTTCCGACGGATATGCAGTATATGCCTCTGATTTTGAAAAATGGTCTTTCGTGAAACGCGGGGAAGAAAGATTCATTCTTGATGAGAACGGCCTGTCTTACCGCAGAATCTCACCAAAGAAAAATGATTACGATGCCTATGCCGAAAAAGTTCTTTCTATTATTTTCGTTGATGCGCTTCATAACAAAAACATATCCATCAGCGGATCAAACGTCACGATTTATGGAAAGCAGTATCATTTTGATCTTTCTCCCAGTTATGTAGATGATCCCGGTGCACTTTACATGTCTGGCTGTGTCCTAAAAATCGAAGGCCTCGGTGCAAACATATATACAACAGAATCAACTGGAAAATGGACATCACGCAGAACAAACAAAATCGTACAGTCAATACCTTTATTCTACTGGAACGATGAAAACTATAGAAATCTGAGTGCCTATCCTTACCGTAACTCAAAAAAAGACCTAAGGCTTCTCAGAAACCTCATTTATGCAAAGAACGGTTATAAATTCTCCACGGAAGAATTCAAGAACATTTTCTCTGATTTCGACTGGTACAAACCAAGCAATACTTTCTCCGAAGATTCATTAAATAATTTTGAAAAGATTTTGTTGGATAAAATCAAGGAATATGAGAACAAAAAAAGCAAGGGATGATAAATCATAATAAAAAAACGTGTGCTTGCACCTTTTTCACGATAGATTTTTGCAACCAGAGCACATTTTCTATCGCAAAAAACAACCTTTCTTCTTCCCCGATTCCTTTACTAAGTTTCTTTTATGGTTTATCATTCAGGGAGGGAGATGGACTTATATTTGTAACCAAGCAGACAGAAACGGAGTGAAGGTTCAGCCAAAGATAAAATTCTCCGCTACAGACTAAGCAATCCAGTAGCATGACGTTATTATGTTTCAAAAAAAAGTAACACCCAAAGAGAATCCGCGTGACAAGCAATTATGCATTATGAATTGTGTCAGTCACTTAGGCGGAGAACATAATGTCCGGGGCCGTGCTCAGGAAATCCTGCAGGTTTATGAAGCCGCGATTTGATGTGTCTTGTGCAGAAATGACATATATTTTTGCATCAGGGTATTTTTTCTTGAATATTTCCATGCCTTTGTTTGTTGTCCTTATGCCGCTTTTTACCTCGATTGCACAGATAGCTTCTCCCTTGGAAATCACATAATCAAGCTCGTTGTTTCCATCACGCCAGTAATACAATTTATAACCGCATAAATCCGCGTTGTTTATCAAATGCATTCCTACGCAGGACTCAAATAAACGCCCCCAAAGATCCGGCTCAGACTTTACTGATTCAAAATCTTTGGACAAAAGTGCCGAAAAAAGCGCGTTATTGTAAACCTGAAGTTTCGGGCTTGATGACTTGCTTTTCTGCTCACTGCCTGAATACTTTTGCAATCCTCCCAATAGTTTGCTTTGATCCAAAAGTGTAAGATAATGAGAGAGCGTAACCGTATTCCCTGCATCCGTAAGAGTTCCCAGCATCTTATTGAAGGACAGAATCTGGGAACTGTAAACTGCTCCCATTTCAAACAGCTGATGAAGAAGTGCTGGTTTTGTTATTGTTGTAAGCATAAGAATGTCTTTTGAAATACTGGTCTCAATAATGGAGTCGCGCATATAGGATTTCCATCTTTTTTCATCCTTTATGAATTCTGCAGGTCCTGGATAACCCCCGAAAAAAACATATTCCTCAAGTGAAAACCCAAAAGCCTCTTTCATCTCGGGAAAAGTCCAGTGGGGAATCTGAATCAACTCAAATCTCCCTTGCAGGGATTCCGTAAGCCCCTTTTCTATCAGCAGTCTTGAGGAACCGCTCAGCACAACCTTGATGTTTGTTTTTGTCCTTGTGTCTTCATCCCAGAGTTTTTTTACAATCTCGCTCCAGTTTGCTATTTTCTGAATCTCATCGACTATCAGAAGCACTTCCGAAGAACCGTTTTTTATCTTGAACCGTGCAGCTGTCCATACCTGTTCAAGCCAGGCTTGAGAAGAACCTGCCAAGGCATCCGCACTCTCGTAGATATAAGCGTGAGCTGTTCTTTCCAAAAATTGAGTAATGATAGTTGTTTTTCCAACCTGTCTCGGGCCTGCGACAACCTGTATGAATTTCCGTTTTTCTGCCAGCCTTTTTTCCAGCTGATTAATGAATACAGTTCTTTCCATAATTTCCTTATGCATTTAGTAAATTTACTCAGTCCATTGAGTATTTTTACTCAGTCTATTGAGTAAAAATACTCAGCCTATTGAGTATTTTAATCCATTATTCTGGAAAAATCAATTGTTTTTTTACGTTTCTAGTTTAAACATTGTTTCCCCATGCGACTTTTTGATGATTCAGGCTACTTTTCGGGTGGAATTATTGGTAAAATGAAGAAACTGTGTTAAAATATATTAACGCAGGAGGTAGGGTATGCTTGTGGCAATTGGATGTGTGCTGATTTTTATTGGCGTTGCAATCTTGATAGTGCCTCTTGTAGTTAAAAAAATCAATAGGCGAACCATGTCAAGCGAAGCAGCCGACGTAACCAGGGTTACAGATGTAATCCAAAAAAAAGAAGAGCCTATAGATGACTCAGAGCAAAAAGAGTTACAGGCAGAATCCCAGACCGCAGAAACGCAGCAGATGCTTAATCCTTATGTAGAGAAAAATACTCTTTGCAAAAATGAACTGTTTCTGATTGTTGATGATGCAGTTTATCCGATTGGAGAAAAAATCAGTATCGGACGAAGCACAAAATGCGATGTAGTCATAGCCGATCCCCTTGTAAGCCGTTATCATTGTAAACTTGGCAAGGTATTCGGTGATTATGTCATAGAGGACAAGCACAGCACCAATGGAACACTCCTGAACGACAAACCTGTTCCCGAAGATGAGTATAGGAAAATCAAATCCGGGGACAAGATTACAATGGGCAATACAACCTTGCTCATTAAATAGTCAGTGCTTCCGCCAACCATCCTGTTATGCCCTGTGGAAGCTCTGGCTCCATAGGTGTTCCGTCATCAAACATGAGGTTACAGTGCATTGGATTTATGATGCAGTGCTGCCCCATCTCAAAGCCGAAATTGATTGATGCAATTCCATGGTCGCCGTTGTAAACCCAGTCGGGAGTAAAAATATAGCAGTGCTTCATCCGCTTCATCCTCGGCAGCATGGGGACAACATCTTTCTCATAGGTATTGCCTTCATCACGCTTTCCCATTGCAAAAAACAGGTGCACGTCATTCTGGTCATACAGGTCAAACAGCTTTTCATCAGGGATTTCAGGAGCACCCATTGGAACAACTGCATTAAAGAAGTCCGGGTAATCATAGGACATTTTAAAGCTCATCGCTCCTCCGCTGGAATTTCCAAGGATTGCCTTTTTGCTTATGCCGCCGTTTGGCTCTGCATGCTTTTTTATGAAAGCATATATAAGGTCATAAACGGTTTTTGTCTCTATCTCCGGCCAGTGACCGTGAACCATTCCGTCTTCACCGAGATATTCCGGGGCAAGTGGAACCAGAATGTATGCACCCCCAAGTGTGTTCTGGTATTCTTCTTTTGAATAGAATTCCGCACCCGCATAATTTATGCAGACATCTCCCTCAAGGGCATTGGATGTTCCGTGCATGATGACCAGCAGAGGATATTTCCTTGCTTTTTCAAATCCATGCTCTGTGGGATCATAGAAGTAATAATCAAGCTTACCGTCTGAATCCTTGTGGAAACGGTCAAAGTATTCTCCCACTTTGTATGTCGGTGAATAGGAAATAAAGCTCCCCTCAGGTATTTCATCCGCCCACGGTGGCGTTGGATTTTCATTTTCCATCTGATCGTTCGCCATGATATCCTCCTTTTGTTTTAGCTCATGCTCGCTATGACGGCATTTTTTATCCCTTCTGCAAAAGGACCTGGAATCACTTTTTCCCCACGCTTTTTACCAGAAAAATCTGTATCAAAGGTAATTGGAGTTCCATCTGGATTCTCGTATTTCTGTTCCGGCTCAAAAGCCATCATAATGTCGTCTGTGTGCATAAGCCTGCAGGTTGGTGCGGTTCCCGAAGAAGCCATGACATCATAAAGATTTGTTTTAAATTCTATGGTACCGTTATTTTCCTCAATTTTAAAAGAAACCTTCTGACCTTCAATTACGACGGCATCCGGTTCTTTTCCCTTGGACATTGGTTTGGCTCCGTTCAAATAAACATTTCCTGAAGCCCAGACAGGAAGCTCTGCATAATATTTGTCTGTTGTCGGAGCACCCTGACCGCAGTATCCCTCAAACTGGGCATTCCACTTTTCAAAGGTCGGAAACTTTTCATACACAAAAGTACCTGCCAGAATGTTTCCGTCATCCCAGTCATTGTTGTTGGCAATATTGTTGTCCATTCCCTTTTTGAGTGCAGGACGGATCGGTTCCTGAACAAAGATATTGTTAAAGATTTTTGTGTCGCCGTGGAGAATCGTCATAAAGCCCGCAATTTCTGTCTGATGCGGAACATGGTACGGTGTGTAGCGGGGAGAAGGCTTTGTTGGAGCACCGTTGTTTGTTCCCTTGCCAACAGCAACAATTCCGCCATAAATGATATTGTGAACAAGAGCCACACCCTGGGTTGCAAGCTTGATGGCCCTGTCGGACAAAAAGATGTTATTGTCAACTAACGTCGGTCCGTGACTGACTTCAATAAAGAGATCCTCTGCACATCCAAACATGCTTTCATCATTCTGATTATATTCTTTTGGAACAACATTGTTATAGAATAGATTCTGGGTAACACGTGTTCCCTGAGCCTGCCAGTCCAGCCACATTCCACGTGTGCAGTCATGAATCACATTGCGGCGGTAGATGCAGTCGATTGCCGCATGCATTTTAATTCCGCCGATTTCGCAGCCTGCAAGATTCTGCTTGTTGTTTATGTGATGAATGTGACAGTCCTCAACCAGTGAGAAAACTCCTCCCAGATGCCCCACGATTCCAGTTTGACCGCAGTCATGGATATTACAGCGGCGGATTATGTGTGAGCCAATACGTTCCTTGGTCCAGCCTTCCCTCTGTGCCTGACAGATACAATCGCGTTCTGTCTGTGCCCCATCCTTGTATTTCCATTTGAGCCACTTGTTGTCATTTTCCGGTTGAAGGTATTTACCCAGAGAGATACCGCTGCACTTTGATTCAAAAACCTCGCAGTCCTCTATAATCCAGCCTTTTGACCAGTGAGGTCCAATCATTCCTTCCTGATAAGCTGTAGGAGGTGCCCACTGAGTTGCAGCCTTACTAACCTTAAAACCACTCAAAGTGATATAACCGCGGCCTTCTTCCTTTGGATAAAAGCATGCCTGGCGTGCAGTGATCTCTACGTCCTCTTTATTTGGATCCAGGCCCTGGAAATTTGCATAGAAAACAGTCTCATCGGTCTTTTCATCCTGCTGGGAAAACCATTTGTACACAGAAAACTCGTGATCCCAAGAAGGAACACTAACCGCACCGGCTATAACCTCGTCAATTGACTGAACCTCGTACATGGATTTACCGTTCAAGAACACATCTCCGGTATGT
>JAGADS010000153.1 GCA_017613485.1 Treponema sp. | reverse complement strand
GTTGAACAGATCCAGAAACTGCTGGGGATTCAAAAATCCACCGCCCCAGATAATCATGGCAAGAACATACATTCCAATGAAAGTACAAATCGTAATCGTAAGAAGCAAAGTTGTATTGGAAAGAGGCTGCCTGTTTTCTTTTTTACCAAAAAGGTTTGTAAAAATATTTGCCATAATTACTTAGCCTCCACTGCAGGAACAGCTGATTTAGTCGCAGATTTTTCTGAGATTTTATTCTTAAGGTGACTTATCCATGACTTTACGACAGGAGATCCGGCAATAACGATGATGATGATGACCACAGCCTTGTATGCCTTTACCGCTGTTGAAGAAACCTTCATTGCATAAAGTGTGATTGTCAGGGCCTGGATGATGTATGCACCCATAATTGAACCGGACAGCTTGAACTTACCGCCACCAAGAGAGTTACCGCCAATTGCAACCGCAAGAATCGCATCCATTTCTATGTCAAGAAGGATTGTCTCATGGTTGATGAGCCCGATGCGGCACACGTTGATTGAACCTGCCATTGTAACACAGATGCCGAGTATCACAAAAACCGCCAGCTTCCACACAACAGGATTGATTCCGTTGAGTTTTGCGGCACGTTCATTGATACCGACAGACTGGATGTACAGACCGAGTGTAGTCTTTTTGAGCAGAAGATTTATGAGCACCACAAAAATCACTACGATGATGATTGGTGTTGGAATCGCAATGTGAGGAATAAAGCCACCCACGTAAGAAATGAGGTCACCTTCCACATTAGGAGTCGCACCACCGTTGATCCAGTATGCAATCGGACGACCAGCAGTATACAGAATCAAGGATGCAATCATCGGTTGGATGTTGAACTTCGCAATCAGGATACCGTTCAAGAGGCAGAAGATTATTGCAACGACACATGCAAATACAAGGGCAACAGCAAGAGAACCGCCGTTTACGCTCCATGCACGCAGTATCTTTACAAAAACAGAACCCGCAATGGCAGCACTGGCACCGATAGAAATGTCCTGACCTTTACAGCCTGAAGTAATGAGGGTCATTCCTATTGAAAGAATTACCAGTTCGGAAGCACCGTTCAGGATACTGATGAGGTTTCCGGAAAGAACCGTATTTCCCAGATTGTTCTTTTTGATTACGATGGAGAAGAAACTGGGATCACGAATCAGATTGAATATCACCAGAACAAGCAGGGCCACAATTGGAATTGCAAGCTGAGACTGGAAGATTTTTGATATTTGAGTTTTGATTTTATTAGCCATTTTGTGCCTTTCCTCCCGCAATAGTCTTCATGATTACATCAGACCTGAGCTGCTCATCCTTGAGCTGTCCAACAATCTTTCTGTCGCGCATGACGATAAGACGTGTACATACGGCAAGCATCTCTTCGATTTCAGATGAAATGAACGTAATACTCACACCTTCGGAGGCAAGCTTCAACACCTGCTTCTGGATTTCAAGCTTTGTACCAACGTCGATACCGCGTGTAGGCTCGTCAAGAATCAGGAACTGTGGATGTGTCAAAAGCCAGCGTGCAAGAATGACCTTCTGCTGGTTTCCACCGGAAAGTGATTTGATTGGTGTTTCCTTGGAAGCAGTCTTTATCTCAAGCAAATCGATGAATTCATCCGCAAGCTTCTCTGACTCTGCGCGTGAAATAGGATGCCTGAATCCCTTGAGGACCTGGAACGCAAGAATGAGGTTTTCGCGTACAGACAGATCCTGAATGATACCGTCACCCTTTCTGTCTTCCGGAAGATAACCGATACCGTTTTTCATGGCATCAATAGGCCTTGTGATTTTTACATCCCTGCCGTTGACCTTTACCTTTCCACCGGTAACACGATCCGCCGCAAATATGGCACGAACACTTTCACTACGACCTGAACCGAGAAGACCCGTAAATCCGTTTACCTCTCCCTTGTTGATAAGGAAGTCAAACGGACGGACGCCTTCCGCACTGGAAAGACCTGAAGCCTCGTAAACAACCTCACCTTTTCCTTCATAATTCCTTCTGGAATTCCTGAGGTTGGAGATGTCTTCCAGATCTTTTCCGAGCATGGCGGAGATAAGCTGAACCTTTGGAAGTTCACCCACAGAGTATTCACCAACAAGCTCACCGTTGCGCAAAACCGTTATCTTGTCACAAACTTCATAAACCTGTTCCAAAAAGTGAGTGATGAATATTATACCTACACCACGCTGCTTAAGATCACGCATCAGGGAGAACAAAAGCTCAACCTCACGTTCATCCAGAGAAGAAGTAGGTTCATCAAGAATCAAAACCTTGCATTCCATGTCAACCGCACGGGCAATAGCAACCATTTGCTGGACTGCAAGAGAACAGGTTCCAAGCTGCTGGCTGGCCTTGGCCGGTATGTTGAGTTTTGCAAGTATTCCTTCAGCCTTTTTTTCCTGAGCGCGGCGGTTTACAAAATGATATTTTCCGCGTCCTATAAACATATTCTCCGCAACCGTAAGATTCGGGCAGAGTGTAATTTCCTGATAAACAGTGCTTATTCCGCTGTCCTGTGCATCCTGTGGAGAGCGGATTATAGACTCTTTTCCGTCTACTTCAATTATTCCCTTGTCTTTTTCATAAACACCGGTGAGAACCTTTACAAGAGTAGATTTTCCGGCACCGTTCTCACCCATCAACGCATGGATTTCACCTTCCCTAAGGAAAAAGCTCACGTCCTGTAAAGCCTTTACCCCGGGGAACTCCTTGTAAATCCCCTTTGCACTTAAAACAATCTTATCGCCCATAATATTCCCTGTTAAAAAAAAACGGCGTAAAATATGCACATACACACTTTACGCCGCATAGGATTTCACCTCACGCACTCCGAGATGATATTAGTCACCAAGTCCATAAGTATCGATGTCAGACTGTGTAAGAGTCTTTGCATCGAATCCCTTTTCTTCGTTGATGATTTTCTTAGAAGGAACGTTTCCTGTCTTAATCATGTTCTCGATGATTGAAGCCTGGAATGGTGAGCACTGTCCGTCGTAGTTCCAGTTTCCAGCAAGAAGCTCACGGAGAGCCCACTTGTTGCAGTCAAATCCCATTACAACTACATCACCGTTTACACCGTGTGTGATACCAGCTTCATCAAGAGCAGCTACAGCACCCTT
>JAGADS010000152.1 GCA_017613485.1 Treponema sp. | reverse complement strand
GTTCTGCCTGACTTTCTGAAGCCCTGGTTCCGAGTACTTCTCCGTTCTGTTCAAATAGATTTTTAAATATCTGAGTTAAAAATGAGTCGTCCTTGCCCTGACAAAAGACAACTTCTGCAAAGCCAGTACGTTCCTTGCGGTCAGTATCCAGCTTTGCAAAACCAAGATCCTGGTATTTTTCTGCCATGCTTTTTATGCCCTGGCTTTTTTTGCCCTGTCAATCAAAAGCATGAAGGCAAAGATTACAAGTCCTGCTCCAAGAATTATGCACCCGAGGATTGTGTCTTCCATGCTGATGTCAAAGAAAGGCTCTCCTTCAAGAACACAGGCAACACCGTCAACTGCCCACATCAAGGCTGCTCCCCAGAACATAAGCATAGTAACGAAAACCGGCTTGCTGGAATGTCCCTTGTTTTTCTGAGCAATGAAAATCACGGAAAAAACAACGGCCGCAAAAATTGTCATAATCTCACACATCAGGCTTTACCTCCTGCAAGTTTGTTGTCTTTCTTTTTTAATGCCGTAGAGACTCCAACAGCAATTGCCCAGACAGCAGTAACAAGAACAGCCATGCCGACCCCAACCGTGGACATTTCGTGCAGCATCTCCGGGATGTCTTCCGGGTTACGCATTGCAGTAAGGAAAGGCGGATAAAGCACTACCTCTCCGTGATAGATATGCTCAATAGCAAGCAGGGCACTTCCACCGTAAAGCAGGTTCTGAAGCCAGCCGAGCTTCTGCTTAATCGAAACAGTTTTACTTCCTTCCTTTGATTCTGCAACAACATCAGATGCAGACTTTTTGTTTCCCACAAGACCGCGGACTACCGATACGACAACAGCCTCAGCCAACGGAACTAAAAAACATGCCATAGATTCCTCCAAATCAATATGCTTTTTTTATTCTATAATTATTCTAATACAGAAGCGACTTCCTGTAAATGCTTGATTATCGGTAAATGCTGCGGACATGCACTTTCACACTGACCGCACTGAATGCATTTACTTGCCTTTGCACCGTTTCCTGTAGCCCATCCGTAGAACATTTTGGCGGCACCTAAATCATTGTATATGAGCTTTCGGTTCATGGCATCGAAAATAGCCGGAATTGAAATCTCCATGGGACATCCTGCCACACAATAGCGGCATGCAGTACATGGAATCTGCTCAACTTCCGACAAAGCCTTCTGTGCCTTTTGAATCACCTGCATCTCGCCTTCATCAAGCGGCTTAAAGTTCTTCATGTAGCCTGTGTTATCCTGCATCTGCTCCACGTTCGACATTCCGCTCAGAACCGTTATGATACCGTCGAGGGAAGCGGCATATCTTATTGCCCAGGAAGCCACAGAAACAGAGGGGTCTGCATTTTTGAATATTTCCTTTACAGAATCCGGCGGGTTGGCAAGGGCACTTCCTTTTAACGGCTCCATTACAACAATTGACTTATTGTGTTTTCTTGCAACCTCGTAGCAGAGTCTTGATTCAACCGTGGGGCTTTCCCAGTCTGCGTAGTTTAGCTGAAGCTGAATAAAATCAACATCAGGATGATCCGTCAAAAGCTTGTCCAGGAACTCGTGGTCATCATGGAACGAAAAACCCCAGTATTTTATAAGGCCTTTGTCCCTCAGTTCCTTTACATAATCCCAGATATGATAGTCCTCGTAGCTTTTGAAATTGCCTTTGCCCAGCGCATGAAGAAGATAGTAATCGAAATAACCTGCACCCGTGCGCTCTAGGCTGGTATAAAACTGCTGTTTTGCTTCTTCCTCGTTTTTTGCGGCACCGGTATTCAGTTTTGTACAAAGTGTAAAGGAATCACGCGGATAACGGTCAATAAGTGCCAGTTTTGCCGCCTTCTCTGATTCTCCGCCGTCATAGATATAAGCAGTATCAAAATAGGTAAAGCCGGATTCAATGAACATATCAACCATTTTTTTTGTATGCTCAATATCGATTGTTTTCCCATCCTCCAGTTTTGGAAGACGCATAAGTCCGAATCCCAGTTTTGGAACTTCTTTGCCGAAATAATCTGACATAAATCCTCCTGTTATTCTTAAAGTATAACATGGAAGGGGATAATAAGCTAATCAAATTTTGTCATTTACTGTGTAATTTTTGTCCTTGGGGAAATATCATAGTTTCTCCAGTTTGACAAATCTATTTGAGGAGTCAATGTCAGAAACTTTCGTTTTCTATTCAACCGTCAAAAAAGTGAATAACTTAAGTTCAGGTAAAACAACCTGCATTAACCTAAAATGTTTATCATTTGTCCAATGTATCAACAAGAATCATAAAAGGCTGGCCTCACGAAGTTCTGTAACTGATACAGGATCAAGATGTATTTTTCCAGCTAAATCAAAAAAAGCTAGCTTATTATTTGCAGTCTTTATAGACTGAACAGAAAAAACTCCACTCTGTTCAGTTTCCAGTAATTTTATAAATGCTGAAACTGATGTCAAAAGAGATTCTGGCAAAGTCCTTACTTGTTCAATAACTGTTTCGTATGACAATTTATACTCCTTAAAAGATTGCCGGGTTAAAAGCCCGGCAATGACAGTTGCTTACAACCTCAAAATTAAGACTATCAGATTATGCCCAGGGAACCGAGCAGAAGAACTGCAAGAAGAACAGGTGCAACAACTTTTACCATGATGATGTAAAGCCATTTTCTTGTAAACATCTCGCCGTTCTTTGTGGCTTCCTCGATGGCTGTCTTTGGCTTGACCACCCAACCGATAAGGATACATGTACCGATTGCAACAACAGGCATGAGGATGTTGTTGGAGATATAGTCAACAATATCCAGAATCTGAGCGCCTGCTCCGTTTGGAAGAGTAATCTCAAAGTAGAACTTGTTGTATCCCAGACAGATTATGATTCCGATTACAAGAGCGATTACAGTCTCGATGATGGTGGCCTTCTTTCGGCTTACACCAAATTTATCGATGATGCCTGCAACGACTGCCTCCAGAACAGAGATAGAGCTTGTAAGGGCGGCAAAGAGAACCATGACAAAGAAGATTGCTCCTATGACCTGACCGATGACACCCATCTGCTGGAATACTTTCGGGATTGCAACGAACATGAGGCCTGGACCGCCTGTCATACCTTCCTTGCCCATAAACACATAGACAGCAGGAATAATCATGACACCGGCGAGGATTGCAACGATTGTGTCAAAGAATTCAATCCTGTTTACGGACTTAATCATGTTCTCGTTATCCTTGCAGTAAGAACCGTAAGTTACCATGATACCCATGGCGACGCTGATACTGTAGAACAGCTGACCCATGGCATCCATCACGACCACAAGGAACTGTTTTGCCGTAAGGCCTTCAAACGAAGGAATAAGATAAAGCTTAAGACCTTCTATACCGCTGCGTCCTGTATCCGGGCTTGAGATTGTAACGGAAAAGATTGCAATTCCGATTACAAGAACAAAGAGAACCGGCATGAGGATTTTTGAGATTGACTCGATACCCTTGTTGACTCCACGGAAAACTACAAATGCAGTTGCGGCAAGGAAGATCACGTCAAAAACAATCGGGGAAATCTTGCCCGTGATAAAGGAACCGAAATATCCGTCAGCAGCGGCCGTAATACCCTGACCGGAAATGAATGCAACGGCATACTTCAATACCCATCCGCCGATGATGCAGTAATACGGCAGAATCAAAAACGGAACCACAACGGAAAAACCGCCGAGCCAGCCAAATCCCTTGTTAAGCTTACCGTATGCAGTAAGGGAACTCTGCTTTGTCTTGCGTCCGATTGCAATCTCGGAAAAAAGCAGTGTAAAACCAAATGTCAGGGCAAGCACGATGTAGACGAGAAGGAAAAGACCTCCACCATCTTTTGCTGCAAGATACGGAAAGCGCCAGATGTTGCCCAATCCGACCGCACTACCAGCCGCCGCCAGAATAAAACCGACAGAGCTGGAGAAAGAATTACGATTTGAACTCATAAAAATCTCCTTTTTTATTTATATGATACTCACAAAAATAGTACAATGAATTGTAGATTGTTTCAAGGTTCAGGGTGATTGAAGAACATGCTTTTTTCCTGTATGATTGCATATTATGGAAGAACTTAAGATTTTACTGGCTAAGGGCCGGATTTATGAGTCAGTTTATGAGCTCCTGAATGACGTGGGTATTTCGATTTATTTACCCGACAGGACATATTTCCCCATTACAAATCAGAAGGATCTGGCGTTTCAGGTTGTAAAGCCTCAGATTGTCAGTAACTTGCTTGCAAACGGACATGCGGACCTTGGTTTCTCAGGAAAAGACTGGGTGTATGAGAATGGTGTTCAGGATCAGGTTGAGGAGATTCTGGACCTGGGATTTGATCCTGTT
>JAGADS010000151.1 GCA_017613485.1 Treponema sp. | reverse complement strand
GTAAAATGCTCGATATTCTTGAATGTCGTAGTTGCCGGATGTGTTCCTGTCTTAATCGCATAGTTTTCTGCAGGCAGTCCGAATGCGTCATATCCCATCGGATGAAGCACATTGTATCCGTTCATGCGCAGGTAGCGGCAGTAAATGTCGGTTGCCGTATAGCCTTCCGGGTGACCTACATGAAGTCCTGCACCGCTCGGGTACGGGAACATGTCAAGCACGTATCTTCTTTTCTCTTTCGGGAAACTGGGGTCCTCCGTTACGCGGAATGTCTTGTTGTCGTCCCAGTATTTCTGCCATTTAGGTTCAATGTTTTGGAATGGATAAGCCATATTCTTCCTCTTTTATTCATGTCATCAGTATAAAATATGAAAAAGATTATACCATATAATTGAAAGATGATAAAGAGACAATTGTTAATCCACAATTCATAATGCATAATTGTTTTTTTCTGTTGACAAACTGCGGATTATTTGATATTTTATAATAACTTTAAGAAATTGGGTTCAGTCAAAATCGTGAAAAGATATCGAATTAGTTTATATATTGAATTGGTTTGATTTTTTTATGAGGAGAATGAACTTATTATGAAGAAGCTTTTTTTGGCGGCAGTCTGCATTCTTATTGCCGTTCCTGTCTTTGCACAAATCCAGCCACAAGGATTTTCAGCCGGTTTACACATGTCGGGAATGTTCCCTCTTGGGGATTATTCAAGCTATTCAACTGCAAATGTTGGAGGCGGTGCGGACCTTGAATTCGTCCTTCCGGAAAACCAGTAGCCGTTTGGTGACAAATTCCAATTGGGAATTTTCTTTACTGCGGGTTTCAGCCATTCGTTTGTAAAAGATGACTCTCCGGTTTCCAGCCTAAATGACATTCTCATTGATGCGGGTCTTTCCCTTAGGTTCCCGATTGTCGACGGAGAAAAATTCAAGATGGCTTTAGTTCCGGAAATAGGCGGTGGACTGGTGTTCCATATGCCAAAAGCCGTGGATGGAACTGAACTTAAAAGCGTGTACATGAATCCACTTGTTTCAATATCACCATCGGTCAGATTCATACTTCCAAAGAATCTTGAAATCATGGTTAATCCAATTTACACAATTGCCTTTGAACAATCAGCGGTACAGCATGAACTTGGATTGCAGCTCGGTTTGATGTGGCACATCTCTGATTTTCTTGATGGCAGGAATTAATTCATAACATGAAAATGGCTCTGGGGTTTCCGGAGAATTATATTGCTTGAAGAGGATTTTTTTATGAGGAAATTTTCTATTCTGTTTTTGACGGCATTCACATTCATCACAATCTCATGCGGTAACTTTCTTTCTGACGTAAAAGATGAAGACGTGAAGATGCACAGTCTGGTGTCAAATCTTAACTTTGATTCAATTGGATTAAGGCTTACGGGAGACACCAATGCAAAGGATGGTACGGTTATAACGGCTGTTTGTAATGGTGTTGAACTCCAAAGTATTGCGGCCAATGGAAGAATCGAATACATTCTGGATGCTGTGTTCCATGACGGCGTTCTTGGAGGAAGAAGTTATGGCATTCACTTTAGTGCGGACGGATACCTGGACAGGAACGATTCCATTCAATACTGGCCTATTGTTGAATGGGAGATGCCTATTATGACTCAGGAGGTTACGACTTCGGATGGCAACTACATCAGGGAACTTGACAGAATGCCAGTTTTTGTAGGCGGAGCCGACGATTTTAAATTACCGGAAGTTACAATCAAGAATTACGATAAGAATTCTGTTGCTGTGAAGACGACATTCAAGGTGTATGAAAACTATGATCAACCAGAAATGCAGGAGCTGGATGTAAATACTAGCAACTGGACTGTCAGGGATTTAAAGGCCTTCTTCTCGGATTCAGCTAATCTTGGTAAGACTGTTGAAGCAGATTACAGCATCAGACCCAAGTGTTCAAACGGTGATGAACTTGAAATGGGTACATGGCTTGCCTTTGATTGTGCCGATGATGTTCAAGTGCTGAGTGCCCAAATCAAATATGAATACGGAGAATACTACCCATATCTTTATGACACTACCGTTTATAATAGTTCCAGCAATCTTGCCGGTGGAAACATCGCATACCAGTGGCAGAGTTCTGATGATGGTGGAAATACATGGACAGATATTGAAGGTGCTACGGAAAAGACTTACAAGATAACAGAAGAAGACATCGGAAAAGTAGTTCGTCTTCAAATAATACAAACTATGGATGAAGAAGAAAAGCCTGCTGTAGTATCTGATACCGATTTGATGAGCAATCATATTTTAAGTTATTCCCTGTATTATGATGGAGACATCAAAGTGGGAGAGTCATTCGACGAAACAAAAATCAGGGGAACTCTCACCGACTCTTTGGGTCAGACCTACAATGCGGAAGATTGTACATGGGAAAAAATCGAGCCTTCTGGATTCTATGTTGCAAACGAGGACAAAGGTTCCTGGTACTTTGATTTTACCGCAAGTTGCCTCAAAGAAGGATCGGACACTGAAAAAATCTTTGAAGACAATGCGGAAGTTTTTGCCACAGTGCGCTATTCTGATTTGGAAGAAATACCGGAGCTTTCAACTGAGATAGATAAAATCTCTTATGGCAAAGTTGAATTTGCAGTAGCTAACAGAGACTATGAGTATTCAGCAGACAATGGAGCGACTTACAAAGAGCTTGGAACAGAAGAAATCAAGATAGGTTCAAACAAGACACTTTACATCAGGAAATGTGCTTCTGGTACTCCGGGTTGCATGGG
>JAGADS010000150.1 GCA_017613485.1 Treponema sp. | reverse complement strand
TCCTTGAGGAACACCGAGTCATTGATTGTTCCCAATACAGCCTCCATTTCCTCCTTGTTTCTGAACGTAATTGAGCGGAAGAAGTCAGTATAATCTTTTTCCCTGGAGCTGAATGAGGATGAAAGCATACGGTCGCTTACATAAAGGACATCCTCCATTATGTCGCGGTAAACCACACAGTCGAACTCCTGTATGGGCCGTGAATAAAGGAATTCCACAAGATAGACGGCATAGCGTGCCTTAAATGCAACATACTCTTTCTGGCATTCATCATAGAAGGCATGAACCTGCTCCCAGCTGTCAATTGAACGGTCCTTTATCCTGTCAAAAAGCTCCTGTATTTTTGCATTGGGGATAACCTGTCCGCCTGCATTAGACCATGATGTATAAAGCGGTATTTCCAGTACATGTGACAGAATACTTGAGTCAAGCACCTTGAACTTGTTCTCATCCGCCCACAAGATAAGAGAACTTGCCGCAAAATATTTTACTATACGGCGATATTCCGTGTATCCCTGTGCAGTCTTGTAGATGATTGCCCCGTACTTTTTCTGACAGCGGTCATCACTCACCATGAATTTGGCTTCCTTGTTCTGATGAAGGTAATCCTTTGCGGTCTGGAAAAGCTCCTCCTGGGATTTTGCCTCCAAAGCCTTCTTTTTGAATGCACTGAGAATCTCTGGATTTGGATTTGATTCGGTCATCTTCTGCTGGAGATCATCATTCATCTTAAGGTATCTTGAAGTAAGCTCTATAAGGCGTGTAATTGAGGCCTCAACCTCCTGAATTGTGTCCGGTGCAAGAGGATCGGTCTCTATGTGCTGAACTTTTATGAAACGCTTGTCCCTTGCCTTGAACTTATACTTGTTCCTTACTATTGCATACATGTTGTACAGGAACCAGTAACCAGGAATTACATGAACCGCACAGCTTTCGTCAGATGCAGGAGCAAGAAGTGAAAAAGGATAGGTAATGTTAAGCTCATTCTGATAGCTGCCCTTTGCCGCAAGAACAAAAGACGCAAAACGTGAGTCAAACTTAAAGTCAGAGCAGAGTCCAGGCCAAAAACCTCGTCCCGCAAGCATTTCTCCATCGGGTGACCTTGAGTTGTGGTTGGATCCTATTGTTGCCGCTGATGCTATGTTGCTCTGCCCCATCACAGTTGACGCTATCAAAAACGAAGAGTTGTGGTGCTGCTCGTGGAACGGGAATATCAGGTTATTCAAAAGCTCACAGCATGAGACCGTGGAATTGTCGCCCAGAACTGAGTTCAACAGCCTTGCCCCATACTTAAGCTGACAGTTGCGCCCTATCACAAAGCGGACCGCCACCGCCTGATAAAAGACATGGCTTCCGTATCCCATGATTCCGTTTACAAGCTCAACACCCTCACCAATCTGGGAAGGCTCATCAGGAGAGGAAAGCATGTTTATGTTCTTCAGCTTGAAGGCACCCTTGATATATGCACACTGGCCAATCCTTGCGTCCTTTAAGAGAGTACAGTTCTTGATTACGGCATCATCGTCGACTATTCCATAGGTATTGTTCTGACCGTCATTGTCTTTTTCAACAAGCTCAACAAAGCGGGACTGCAATTCCCTGTCCTCACGATATCGGGACCAAAGATACGCGTCTGCAGGAATCATCTGAGGGAAAGGAAGAACACCACGCTCACCGTTCTCATTTCCTACGCCTATCCAGATGCGATGGGCTTCAGGCTCTCCTTCCTTAAGTATGCCGGAGCCGAATTTTGAGTGGTTCGTGCAGCTCATCTCCTGTATGTTGAACAGCATGACACGGTTTCCTATGCGGTAATTGCTCAGGTAGCTTACATTGTGGATTACGCAGTCATCCTGAGTTACAACATTCCGTAAAACTGAACGGTAAATTCCGGTTTTCAGCTCAAGATCATGGTAACGGAGCATTGCAGGACGGACAGCCCCCAGAACAACCCAGCCAGAGAATTCAGACTGAACGATCTGCTCGGGGTTAAACTCTCCGGGGGCAGCACTTACATAGACATTCTGCCAGTCCGGGTCTGATGATATGTTTCTGTTCTGGATAAGCACATAAACTTCTTTGGCGGTAAGATGTCGCTTTCCGGCCAAAAGCTCTGCAGGCACTTCTCCAGATAAATTCAGCTCATTAAAATACCTTACTTCAGGCATAACATTCCTCTTTCCTGTTTTTCATCAGCACCATTATATTATACTTTCTCTTTTAGTTCAATTTGTGATATAATGGTAACATGAAAAAGACTGTTTTTTTGAAAGGCTTATTGTGTTGTATTCTTTCCTCTCTGGTTAATGCCCAGTCAAATTACGTTCTTGAGCAGGATGTCGGTAAAGTCCACATCATGACCATGCCCAACGGCTTTACCGTTTTTGTACGCGAAGACAGCTCCAGTGCCATACTTCATGCAGAATTCCTCTGCAGGGCGGGTTATTCAAGCCAGACACCTTCCAATGCAGGCTTTTTTCCCCTGTACACACAGCTTTTCCTAAGTTCATCTCAGACAGAAGACATGGAGATCTACCCTTCATGCAATGCAGACAGCGCAACATATACAACTGACATGAGTCCTGACAGACTAAAGGATTTTCTTGATGCAATGGCAGCCTGTGCCCAGAAACCAGATTTTAAGGACAATGACATTCAAAAGCAGTATTCGCTCATAAAGGCGGCATCAGAATCACAGTCAAAGGATGCGTCCTCGTTCATCAACTGTGCAATAGACAGCCATGTATTTGAGGAAGCACCGTGGAAGACAGAAAGCGGAGTCTACCCTGCACTGTTTTCGGGCTATACAGTACCTGAGGTCCGCACAATACTCTCTGACATTGGAAAACGCTTTTACACCCCGGATAACTGTGCCCTTTTCATCACAGGAAACATAAATGCAGATGATGCGTATAAACAGGCTCTTTCTGTATTCGGAAAATGGAAAAACACAGGCTCAGGAATTACAGCAAGAAGCTCAGATGCCCTGAAAAATGAGCTTTCCACAAGCGGAAGGAAATTCGTTCTTGCAGACAATGAGTTCTCCAAGGATTTGACCCAGATTGTAATCCAGTACACTTCCCTTTCTTCCGTGCAGGCTGACATTCTGGGAACGGCATTCAATTTCTCAGACTCTGATTTTGTAAAGCTGATGACAACAGATTCAATACTCGGCATAAGGTCAAAAGACTATATCTATGCAGAAAGCGTACAGAGGGGTAATTCCTCAAGACTTGTAATTCAGGCACTTTTGGAGCAGCCATATTCTTTTGCTCCCAGGGCAGACGGACAGCCTGATGCAAAAAACGTAAATCCCGCCATGCAGGCCCAAGCATTTGCATCCCATATAAATGAAGCGGGCACACTGAGCACAAAGCAGTTCTCCAGGGCAAAGAATACAGTTGAGGCAAGATACCGTGCAAAAATAGGAAGCGCTGTCTCAGGTATGCAGATACTGGCAGATTACTGGGCGGCAAATCCAACACAGTCAGACGACGGATACTATCAGAAATACCTTAATCTTCCAAAACTTCCGGCAAAACAGGATGCAGGAGAAATATCCAGGACACTTGCATCAGAGTCTCCTTACATATTCGTCCTTGTAAATACCGATGTCTGGAACAAGAACAAAAAGGCATTTGAGGCACTTGGCTACACAGTCCTTACACGGGAAACCGCTTCATGGTATCACAACGAGATTGCAGTAAAACAAGCACTGGACGCAGAGAAAAAAGCGGAGGAAGAGAAAAAAGAAACATTCTTACCAGAGAACAGCACATCAACCCTTTCCAGCCCCATGACCTTCTATTATGAGAATGCAAGCAGGATCAATGACTATGTGCTTGACAACGGAATACCTCTTTATGTAAAGGAGAACAAGCATTCCCAGACGGTTGCAATATCGCTTGGAATTGCAGGAGGTGAGACTGTCTCCCCAAAAAACGAGGGCCTTTTGAGGACGGTTCTTGTAAACACCTATGCACGCGTACTTCAGGATGAAATAACAAGGCTACGTTTGGACGGAAAGATTTTCGGCAACGTGCAGATTCAGTCAAGGACAGACATGACGATGAGCTATGTCGAGGTTGAATGCGTGAAGACCGACATCACACAGGTTTTAAGCGCCATGGTTCATTCACTGATATACAACGACATTTCACCTGTCACCGCAGACCGTCTTGTAAACGAGCAGAAAGCCCAGAGAGCATCCACACTGATTGTTCTAGATAATCAGATGGAATACGACACATTGCACACACTCTACCGGGGAACAGCATTTGAATCATTCTACGACCAGAATGCAGATGTCCTTAAGACAACGGATCTTCACAGCCTAGAGCAGTCATACACGGATTTTCTTGACGCATCCCTATATTCAATCGCAATATCCGGTGACGTAAGCAGCTCATACATTCAAGTGCTTGTATCAGAGACTTTCGGGGTACTCCGTGAACAGAGCCAGAGAAAAGATCCTGTACAGGCTGAACCGACATTCTCGGCAAAAAGCAGAAGGATAAAGCTCCACCACTATTACACCTCTAACCTTACAAAGGAAGACGCAGGAGATGAGGTTCCAGTTCTTGTTCCCACATCCGAATACTACGACCCGGTTCAGTATTATTTCAAAGCACCTGAGGATCCGCATGAAATAAACATATACAACTGCCTTCTTGCAGAACTAAGGGACCGCATACAGCCTCTCCTTCCAACCGACACTAAATGCATGATAAAGACTGCAAGTGTCCAGATTAAGACAGGCTCCCTAAGAATCAACGGGATTCTCTACCCTGCCACATTCATGAACGCATACAAAAAGGCAAGGGTATCACTCGTACAGGATTTAAGCAATAATCCTGAAAAGCTTGTGGAAAAACTAAAATCAAAGTGGATTCAGGAGACGATGATTCAGACGCAGACAAATACAGGAACGGTAAAGCTCATGCAGCAGGGACTAAGGGAAAAAAGACCCTTCCTCTATCTGGAGAACTATCTATCCATGTATAATGCGCTTCCTGTTGAATTCTCACTTGTACTTGAGAAATACATAACGGAAACCCCAGCACTTACAGTTACATCGGTTGACTCAAAATAATTAAGCAAGCTCAGCTAAGTTTTTTTAGAGGATGCTATATATCACGGAGTCAATCTTAATGTCGTGCTCTTCCTGTGGAATATCATCTACAAGCTGGCATGAGAAGCACATGCCTACTGTATGGAGATCTATTTCCTCGATTTTTCTAAGGCGGGACAGATAGGCATCGTAAAAGCCTGCTCCATGGCCTAGTCTTGCACCATTTGAACTGAACGCCACACCGGGAACTATTGCAAGCACTTTTTTACCTGCAAGGTCTTCACCGTGGATTTGAGGAAGAAATGTCTTTGGCTCCATTATTCCCCAGGCACCTTTCTCGACCTGATCTTCGATAGTGAGGCTTTCTTTTAATGCGTAGAATTCCATGCGGTTTGAGTCTGGCACACATCGCGGAAATGCAAGTGTTTTTTTGAGCATAAGGGTCTTGATGCTCACATACATGGGATTCAACTCGTTTTCTGTTGCCATATAGGAAAGCACAATGTCTGCTTCCTGAAATTCCCTTTTCTGGATCAAGATTTCAGAGCATTCCACAGATGCCTTGAATTTTTCATCTAGTGTCATCAGAGAAATCTTATTCTTTACAAGTTTACGCAGTTCGCTTTTAGTCATGGACTTTCACCTAAATCTGATTTATAATTTAAGCATGAAAGATTCTTTTTTACAAGTACGCATGGACGAGAACAATCCCAAATGGATGCAGGCAATCAAACGCGAGAACTCACTCTACAACAGGGGAAACGGAATACGGAGCGAATTTGACCGCGATTATACACGCATACTTCACTGTGAGTCATACAGGCGCTTAAAGCACAAGACGCAGGTATTCTACGCCCCGCAGAACGACCATATATGCACACGCATGGAGCACGTAGGCCATGTTGCAAGCGTAAGCTCCACAATAGCAAAACACCTTGGCCTGAACCAGGAGCTTACACAGGCAATCGCACTGGGACACGACATGGGACACGCACCATTCGGCCACACGGGAGAGCACATACTCAACTCGCTTATGATTCAAAAGGACGGAAAAAATGCCCCCCGGAAATTCTGGCACGAAAGGAACTCACTGTTTTTTGCAGACTACATCGACACGCTGCAGGACCCGGAGGGAAACGAGAAGAATCTTGATTTGACATACGCGGTAAGGGATGGCCTTATCTGCCACTGCGGTGAGATAGACCAGCAGGGATTAAGCCCAAGAAACGAGGCTATGGACCTGTACAACATAAAGCGCCCCGGACTTATTGCCCCATATACTTGGGAAGGCTGCATCGTAAAGGTAAGCGACAAGATTGCATTTCTGGGACGTGACCTTGAGGATGCAAGGACATACCACATACTGGACATGACAAGCTACAGGCAGATCCACGAGATTGTTGTGAGCACACTCGGCAGCAAGAAAACGGAAGACGGGAACACGAACAGGAGCGGAAGAGCCGTAAACACCACAGTGCTTATCAACGACATGGTAGTTGACTTATGCGAGAACAGCAGCGTGGAGAAAGGTCTCTGTTTCAGCGACCAGTATTTTAAGTTCATAACCGAGCTAAAGAAATTCAGCTTTGCAAACATCTACAACAACTGGCGCCTTATAGAATTCCAGAAATATGCAAAGACGATTTTGACATGCATTTACGACACACTGATGAAGACCCAGATTTATGCCAAGAACCACAGAATCGAACAGTGCATGCGCTATGCCCCCAGACTATGCTCCACGTTCACCGACTGGCTTGTTAAATACACGAACTACGACCCCAGCAAGAAAAAAATCCTGCACTACCTGACCAAGGAAGTGTTCAACGTGTTTGACGAGGAAAGCTATGAGAAATGCGTGATTGAATACATGAGCGGCATGACGGACCAGTTTGCGATCTCTGTGTTTGATGAGATAATAAGTTTTTGATTGATGTTTTTTTGGGGAGGGGGGGATCACACGGATTCGAAACGACTAACGTCGTTTCTTTAAAGAAAGTTTTTTTCATACTATTCTCATGAAGAACACTATTGTGAGAAAAGATTAAAAAACCTGTACGGCAACTTATAACTATAAATACTGTATACTGTTGGAAAGAATTATTTCTGAACAACATCCAATGTAGTAAATCGAACATCCCTTATAGATGAGTCTTGGAGAATTTCATCATTAATCCGATCTCTGATTGTCTGTCGTAAAAGCTCTTCATTTTGAGGTTTTAAATCCATTGATGTCTGCTCAGAGAAAAACTTGCTCAGCATATCTGTTATTTCATTACGTCGATTTAATAGCTCTTTTTGAGCTGTCTCATCACCCTTATTATATCCCAAAGCAAGTTGTACAATTACATTACAAGGATTGTCTTCCGTTGTACTCGTACGAATTTGGTTAAGAGAAGTAAACCAATCGTATACTTCCCTTTTGGTAGTATACACCTGACCGATTGGACCGTTATTTGATTTGTCAATTTGTATACGCAAATCTACTATAATTTGATTTTGATCCTCGATTTGAGCTTCCAATTCTTTTATTCTGTTTTTAAGAGTTTCTATATCATCCTCTTTGCCCTGACAACTCGCAAAACTAAATGATAAAAACAGGAGGCATATAGTGGTTATTATTCTTAGTGTTGTTACCTTCATAAAATACTCCTTCTTATGGTAGCTAAAATCTCGTCCTCATCATTATTAAAGTGGATGTCGAGTTTCAATACTTTAAAAAGAAAAAACTGGCGGAAGCGAGAGGCTGAACCCCAAAAAACTGCACAAACGTAGTGCGGGTACTAGCAGCGAAGCTTCTAGCTAGCCTTTTTTCGGGGCAGATCTCGCTGGGAGCCAGTTTTTAAATTAAAAGTTCCTAACTCGACATTCAATCTATATAATTATCTTGCAAGTACCTTTGCAAAATCAGCGGCGGTAAAGTGGAAGAACTCCGCTACCTTGGCTGCAGGTCCTGACTCACCGAAGTTGTCAAGTGTGAACAGGTCCTCTTTCTTTGCATAGCCTTCCCATCCATAGCGGCAACCGGCTTCTGCTACAACGATGCGTGGTGAACTTCCGATGATGCTTGAGCGGAATGACTCGTCCTGCTTCTCGAACAATGTCTTGTCGATGATTGATACAACGCGGACATTCTTTCCGGAAATCTTTGCGGCTTCGAGTGCCATGCCTACTTCTGAGCCTGTTGCAAGAACAGTAATCTCCGGCTTTGCTCCACCGTCCTGTACGACATAGGCTCCCTTGAGAGCTGTCTTCTTCCAGTCCTTGTCTGCCTTTGGATATACTGCAAGGCCCTGGCGGCTGAATGCCATACATACCGGATGATCCTTGCTTGCGGCTGCCATTTCCCATGCCAGCTGTGATTCCTCTGCATCACCCGGGCGGATAACCTGTACGTTCGGGATACAGCGGAGTGCGGCGAGAGTCTCGATTGGCTGATGTGTAGGTCCGTCTTCTCCAACATAGATTGAATCGTGTGTGAATACGTAGATGTTTGGAAGCTTGCTCAATGCTGCAACGCGGAGTGACGGGCGCAGGTAGTCGCTGAATACGAGGAATGTTGCACCGAATGCACGGAGACCACCATGCAGGTTGATTCCAGACATGACCTGGCTCATTGCAAATTCACGGATACCGTATTCGATTGTGCGTCCCTTGCGGTTATCTGCACTGTATGTTCCGTCGTCGTTCTTTACCTTTGTCTTGTTTGGTCCCTGGAGGTCTGCTGAACCGCCAACGAGCCACTGGTAGCGGTCTGCGATGTAGTTAAGGCTCTTTCCAGAGGCATCACGTGTTGCAAGGCTGTCACCAACATTGTATGTCGGAGCAACTGCATCTCCTGTTGGCTCTCCTGCCCAGAATGCATCCCACTTCTTGCGGAGATCCGGGTTTTCCTTGCTCCATGCGTCAAAATCTGCCTGCCAGTCTGCCTGCTTCTTTGCACATTCCTTGCGGTATTCCTCGAAATATGAGTATGCCTCAGGAACAACATAGAACTGCTTGTCCTCAGGAAGTCCGAGTGTCTTTTTGGCTTCTGCACAGCCTTCGTCTCCAAGAGGAGCACCGTGTACGTCTGCGGTTCCCTGCTTTGGAGCACCCTTACCGATGACTGACTTTAAGATGATGAGTGCTGGCTTATCCTGATTCTTTGCGATGTTTACAAGGTCAGCGATCTCCTTCATGTTGTACATTGAGCCGCGGAGCACGAACCATCCGTATGCCTCATAGCGCTTCTGGATGTCCTCTGCAAATGTGATGTCTGTGTTACCGTCAATTGAAATCTTGTTCTCGTCATAGAAAACAATCAGCTTGTTGAGCTTTAATGTACCTGCCAGTGAACATGCCTCAGATGAAACACCCTCTTCAAGACAGCCTTCTCCAACCAGAGAATATGTGTAGTGATCCACGATTTTGTGTGATGGAGTATTGAACCTTGCGGCAAGCATGGACTCAGCTATTGCCATACCTACTGCAAGTGCGACACCCTGTCCAAGAGGACCTGATGTATTCTCTACACCGTCTGTGATTCCCTTTTCCGGGTGACCAGGACATTTTGATCCAACCTGACGGAATGTCTTTATATCATCCATTGAAACCTTGTAACCGGCAATGTGCAGGATTGAATAAAGCAGCATAGAGCCGTGACCTGCAGAAAGAACAAAGCGGTCCCTGTCAACCCATGATGAATCGGCAGGATTATGCTTCATTATCTCGCCGTAAAGGACTGATGCAAGTTCTGCTGCACCCAGAGGAAGTCCCGGGTGACCTGATTTTGCCTTTTGAATGGCATCCATTGAAAGACTGCGTACAGAAAGCGCGGTGGCTTCAAGTGCATTGTTATTCATATCTTAACTCCTTAACTCAGACAACCAGTGTACTTATTTTTTCCACAAGGCTGTCCATATTTGGTTTTGTATCCAGAAATTTCCTGAAATCTTCCTGATGAATCAGTTTTGCAAGGTCGGAAAGAATCTGCAGGTGAAACTGTGTTGATTTTGTAAGAAGGATGAACATAACGGAAACTTTGCGCTCATCTGGGGAAGACATGTCAATCGGTTTCTTAAGATAACACACGATGATCCGCTGGTCGACATCTTCCTTTACCATGGATTTTCTCGGGTGCGGAATTGCAATGCCGTTTCCAACAGCCGTACTAAGAATCTTCTCACGCTCAACAAGCTCGCTTATAAGTGCATCTGTGTCAAAATCCTCAGGAAAATCAACTTCCCTGCATACTTTATTGAATATCTCCTCTGGTGTCTTTCCCTCAACATCAGCAAAAACACCGCCGTTTCTTATCAACCCGCCGAGGGTATTCTCCATTAACATCTGTCATTCCTCCATTGTCTATCTAACAACCTTAAATCTATTCCGTCTCTGGGATTCAACCGCTGCTTCCAGGGGGCCCCTTATGTCCTCAAAATTCCAGTCCATTCCGTCAAGAGAAAGCAAAAGTGCATCCGCATCTCGCTCAAGACTCTCTATATCATTGAAAGACTGAAGTATACGGTAAAGATGACTGTACAGCTGGGTAAGAATCACAAGCTCCTGCTGGGGAAACTGCTTTATCGACTCAGAAGAACAGTCAACCTCATAGACAAGCGCGTTCACCTTTGAAAAGAGCTCAAGCGCCTCCCTGCGGACAGGACCTGCCTTTTGATCAGCAAACCAATTATACTCTTTGGCTATATAATCATCAATATCTTTTATCTGCCACAGTATATATGATTTTTCATCTTTATGGAATACATAATCATGCGGATACATCTTCTGCAGGAGTTTTTTATAGTCAACATTCCGGCTGAAATGCATGTCCACGACATACTGCTCCATGACATCGTCGGGTATTGTAAACGGAAGAAGAACATTGCCAGGCGTATACCTCTTTTTGTCCATGAAGTCAAGGTCATCTGCATTCCATGGCCCCACGGCAGGCACATCCTTTCCCTTGTACCACAGGCGTGTCTCCACTCCAAAATGCTCAAGTCCTACATTTTTTGCATAGCGCTTAAGGTATTCCTCAAAGGAACCGCACAGAGGCATACAGAGTGTGTCCATATTCTCAAAAAACACATTTGCAAGCTGTTCCTCAAGAGATCCGCATGGTCCCAGACGCTCAAAACTTTCGGTTAAGGCCTCTTCCAGCACACGGTACCAGTTGAGTCTTGCACTGCCGTCAAAACCACGGTCAAATGTATTGTCACCGTCATGCAGGATTACTACATTTATATGACCTAAATCCCAGTCAGTTACTGAGCAAAGAAGCCTGTCTCCCTTCTGGAGGCTCTGTCTTTCAATAAGAGGGGTAAGATCGATTCCTGTAAGCTGAACTTTATTTGGAAGCTCAAAATCCCGGGAAACCATGTCTATAGTCTCGTTGGCTGGATCGGCTGCAATGTACTGGGGGGCATATTCTTCTCCGTACATTATGAACATGTCTATCGCAAGGTCACTGTCAAATACTCCGGTCTTGGACTTAAGTTTTCTGCCGCCTGAATAAAAAACCAGGGAAGAAGAAAGCATCTCGCTGTCAACAAAGGGAATGCACCTAGAGCCTGGAATCAAAATTCTCTGCTCGTATTCCTCCGCTGTGGGCTTAATGCTGAACACCTCACCCGTAAAAGCTCCTGCCCTTGTCATGTACATACCGTCTTCAAGCGCAAACACCCAGGGACAGTTACTTAGATATTCTGCACTTTCCTTGTCATTGAACGACACGCCGATACTGTGGAAGAATTTTGCCATATCATGTGCCGTAAAACGGTTGCAGCAGGATCTGAGGAATTTATCTACTAGCGCCTGTATTTTGATATTCATCTATAATGTATAAGATAATGCAAATTTTTGATTTTGCAAAGGCTTTTTAATCTTTTTTTCCTGAATGTGGAAAAGCCTGTGCGTAAACTTCCTTGAGTCTGGCTGTGGTTACGTGGGTATAACGCTGTGTAGTGCTTATAGATGAATGTCCAAGCATTTCCTGGACGCTTCGTATGTCTGCCCCGTTGGAAAGCATTGCGGTTGCAAAAGTATGGCGGAATGCATGAGGAGAAAGGTGTCGTCCGCTCCCCTCTGCTCCTGTATAGCGGCTTACAATATACCAGATTCCGTGCTCTGTAAGAGGAAGTCCTTTCTGGCTCAAAAAAACCTGCTCTACGGTTGAGCTACCAGTAAGAGATGCCGCCGGGAAACGCTCATTCCTGTCCTTAAGATATAGGTTAAGGGCATTCCTTGCGTCTTCCTCAAAATATACACGCCTGGATTTCTGTCCCTTGCCTGTTACAACGGCAGATGAATGATCCGGGGTCAAATCCGTAATGCATAAGCCCGCAATTTCTCCTACACGGCAACCTGAGGAATAAAGCATCTCAAAAAGCGCCTTGTCGCGGGTTTCCCACAAAAGCTCCTTTTTTTCAGGCTCCTGACATAGCTCATCAACCTCGGCCTGAGTCATGAATTTTGGAAGGTGTTTAGGTGTCTTCAGGGTTTTAAGCTCCAGGCAGACATTGTTTTGAACGTAAGAGAATTTCTTGCAGTAGGCAAAAAGGCCACGGCATGCTGATATAAAGCGGTTTATCGAGGTAATTGAATACTTCTTGCGGCTCATCTTTGCAATGCAGTTCCTGAGCATGACAAGACTTACCTCTGTTACAGGGGTGTTTTCTGGGACAACGGCAAAAAGATGCTTAAAATCCTCCCTGTAGCCTGTTACGGTGTTTGGAGAATAAGCCCGCACTGTCTGAATATATAGAATGTACTCATCTACTGCATCTTTCAGGATCAGAGTCTGTTGTTCAGATAAAGCCATATTTTCCTCCACAAGCATTATCGGAGGAATGTCAGGCTTCTTTTAGGAGACCTCGAAAAACTTCAGTTTTTCGAGGTAACTTTGAAAACGCGACGTTTAAAAGCCCGCAATTTCGGGCTTTTAAACTCGACAGGCATTCGAAAAAAACATTGAAAATGAGTTTTTCGAGATGCCCTTTACTTTTCCTCAGGCTCACCGTCAGCGGAATGCAGGTAATCGCAGTCGGGGTTTATGCAGCTCTTGTACGCACCGTTTTTCTTGTCATACTTTTCCACCATGAACCAGCCGCATTTAGGACAGTATACGTCTATGGGCTTGAAATGGGTGATGAAGTCACATTCAGGATAATTTGTACAGCCGTAGAACTCTTTTCCCCTGCCCTTTGTCTTTCTTGCGACAATCTCACCGTTGCATCCGGGACGCGGACATTTTGCAAGAGGTATGCTCCTTGTATTGTGACATTCCGGGAAACCTGAGCAGGCAAGGAAATAACCGAAACGACCGAGTTTCTTTACCATCGGCTTTCCGCATTTCTCACATACCTTGTCGGTCTGCTCATCAAGAGAGCCCTTGAGGCTTTCCTGGGTGTCCATCACTTTGTCAACCTGTGCGATGAAAGGATTGTAGAAATCAGCTATCATGCTATTCCACACAAGGCTGTTCTGCTCAACCTTATCAAGATTATCCTCTACATCAGAGGTAAACTGCTCGTTGATTACATCCGGGAATGACTCAACAAGAATGCGGCAGATGATTCTTCCAAGCTGGGTCGGTACAAGCTGCCTGTTTACGCGGGTGACATAATACCTGTCCAGAAGAACGGAGATAATCGGAGCATAAGTTGAAGGACGTCCTATTCCCTTTTCCTCAAGAGTCTTGACTATTGATGCGTCCGTATACCTTGCAGGTCCCTGTGTGAAATGCTGCTCAGGATAAAAATCAGAGCTTTCGAGTTTTTCCCCGACTTTCAGGGTTGGAAGATTACCGCTTACCTCTTCCTTGGATGAGAGAGTCTTCATCACACAGTAAAAGCCTTTCTCGGAGAGTTTTGAGGCAGATACACGGAACACAGCCTCTCCTGCCCTTATGTCAACGGAAGTTGTCTTTGTCTTGGCATTGTTCATCTGGCTTGATACAAAGCGTTCCCATATAATTGAGTAAAGACGCAGCTGATCACGGCTTAAATACTCCTTTACGCTGTCTGGGGTATACTTTACATAGGTCGGACGGATTGCCTCGTGTGCATCCTGTGCCTGTTTTCCAACTGAATACTCAATTTTTTCCGGTGGAAG
>JAGADS010000149.1 GCA_017613485.1 Treponema sp. | reverse complement strand
TAAAGGATAATGAGGCCGCACTTGAATATGCAAAAAAGAATTTCTCTGATTTGATTGATTTTGAGAAAGGTGTTGGTGTGTCGGGACATTCCTTTGGTGGAAATACGGCTTATGCACTTTGCTCAAGAAACAAGGATTTTGTCTGCGGAATAAACATTGACGGAGGCCTTTTCGGTGACTACACGAATGATATTCAGACTAAGCCTTTTATGCAGATAAGCTGCGAGCAAAATGAGAATATTGCAACACGGGCATATCTTCGTCATACCAAGCCCGTCTACAAGGTTTTATTCAGAGGCATGAAGCATATCGGTTTTGCTGACTGTAAGCATCAGATTCCTATGAAGTCTGCTGTTGGAAAACTGGACGCGGATGTCATGCATGAAAATCTCTGCAAATGCCACCTGGAATTTTTTGACACATACCTAAAGGGACTAAAGCAAAAACCAAATCTTGAAAGCAATGAGGCTGTGACGGTTTCGGTCTTTGAGCCGGATATGTAACGGAAGTCGTTAGATTGTCAGGATTGCATTTATAATGGATGTGGTGGTAGAAAATGGCGAGGATTTTATTTTTGGCGGATTTGCACGGGAACATGCCGGCGACACTTGCTCTTGAAAAGGAGATGGAGAGAATCAAACCTGATGATGTATGGTTTTTGGGTGATGCTGTAGCAAAGGGACCTGAGAGTGACAAGACACTGGACTGGGTCCGCACACATTGCAATCATTTTATCATGGGAAACTGGGATCAGGGATGCGTGCTTGGCTCAAAAAGTGAATCTGCATCTGACGACCCGAACTACTTTTTCTGGAATCAGCTTGGAAAAGAACGTCTTGACTGGCTTGAGACTCTGCCTCTTGAGGATGAGGTTTTAATAAGCGGAATCAATTTCAGGCTCATTCACGGGCGGCCTATTGAAATCAACTACCATTCCTATCTTTCTCTAGATGAGCTTAGGCCCGGATTTACTGACACAAAGGGAAAACTCCACGGAGGTTTTATAAGCGCGGACTGCCACATGCCGTATATCCGCGAGATGAACCTGGGATATGCAATCAACACAGGAAGCGTGGGAAACTCTCTTGGTGTGACACGATGCCATGCCCTTTTAATTGAAGGTGAGCTGGGTGAGGAAAAAACAAGTCCTATAAGCATGAGCATTCTGAGCATTCCTTATGACAATGAGCTTGCGGCAAGGATTGCGGATGAATATCCAGGGTTACCCAAAGCCGATGCATATAAAAGGGAAGTGTTGACCGGTATTTACTCGCGGTGAGTTTAAACAAAAATTAGAACTGTTGAGTTAACTATATGGATTTTTGCTTTTCAATTCTTGTAAAAAATGGAACTGGACAAGAACGGTTTTCTTATAGAATAAAAGCGGCATGATAGTGTATACTGTGAAGTGAGATTTGTATTACCAAAATAAAAAAGTGAGGGAGTGGAAATGAAATATCCAATCGATAAAGAGTTAAAAAGCATTTCAATTTACAGCGGTTCAATGGTAGGCCGTTTATATCCTCTGGTGAACAAGGCCTATGGTTTTGTCAAATGCAAGTCAGATGATAATGTCACTGTCAAAAAATATTCAACACCCGGTTACGATGGCGCGGAAATCTCAGCTTTGGTAATTGAGCCTATACAGTATGAGGGGAATCTTCCATGCATAGTTCTGTTTCATGGCGGCGGTTTTTTGATGAGGGCATCCGGTGCTCACTATCAGATTGCAAAATGGTATGCTCAAAAAGCAAAGTGTAAGGTTGTGATGCCGGATTACAGGCTGTTGCCTAAGTATCGTTATCCTGTTGCGATAGAGGATTGCTACAACGCATATATCTGGGTTCTGGAAAATGCAGAGACCTTGGATGTCAATAGAGATAAAATCCTTGTTGCCGGAGACAGCGCGGGAGGAAATATTGCCGGTGCGGTAACCCTTATGCTAAACGACAGAGGTCAGATGCTTCCAAAAGGTGCCTTGTTGATTTATCCTGTTCTTGACAAGCGGATGATTACGGATTCGATGAAACGGTTTACGGACACTCCGATCTGGGATTCAAACTGCAACAAGCTTTTCTGGGGCATGTACTTAAAAGATCAGGATGCGAGCCTTGCAAAATATGCATCAATTGCAGAGGCTGATTCACTTGGTTTTTTCTCACCCGCATACATTGAAGTTTCTGAATACGACTGCCTGCATGATGAGGGAATCGAGTTCGCACAAAGGCTAGAAACAGAAGGTATTTCTGTTGAGGTCCATGACATGAAAGGCACCTGCCACGGCTACGAAACCGCATTAAAAAGCTCAATATTGGAAAAATGCATGGCTGTCCGCCTTGAATGGATAAGAAAAGAACTGAACTCGGCGACAACCTTATCCAAGAGTTTTAAAAGGTAGCCTGAATCAGTTCATCACTTGCCCAAGCCTTCTAATCATAGTAGAATAGGAATATGAAAACTACTTCAATTATTGCCGGGGGGATTGTTTTTATTCTGGTGGGGCTGGCGTTTTGTGGGGCGGCGGTTTATCTTTCTAAAAACTCGGCCTCCAAGAAATCCCCGATAAGCAAACCGGGCAGTGTTATATTCTATATAATAGGTGCAATGACTCTGGTGATGGGAGTGCTGGCTCTTGTGTTCGGCTCTGAGCTTACCAAGTCCATGGTTCGCTTAGCATGCTTCATCTATCTTGTGGCACTTGTGGTTTTGTTCGCTGTATTCTGCTCAATGTTAAAGGTTAAGAATGGCTCAGACGGTTCATCGGGTAAAGGCGAGCACTCAATATAAAAGAGAGCATAAAGCCGATTACGGAAAAGAGAAAATAAAGATTCTTTATCAGGACAAGGACATAGTGGTTATCCTTAAACCCACGGGTCTTCTGTCTGTGCCATATCCGGGAAGCAAGGCCCGCACTGCAATTGAGCTGCTTGAAAAAATCATGCGTAACAACGGAAGCTGGTCGTCATCACACAGGCCCTTTGTCGTTCATCGTCTGGACAGGGATACCTCCGGTGTCATGATGTTTGCACTTAGCGAGGCAGTCCAGAAAAAAGTCATGGACAGCTGGCATACAATGGTAAAGGAAAGGCTGTATCATGCAGTTGCCGAGAACCCGCGTAATCCTAAAAATGCCCTTGCTGATGAAGGTTTAATAGATGATGAGCTTGCACAGAATGCGTTTCATGTTGGATATGTTCCCAAGAAAGGTGAGAAGGGTGTAAAAACCGTCTGTGCCAGGACCCATTACAAGATACTGTATCGTGGAAAGACTCATTCACTTTTTGAGCTGGAGCTTGATACCGGAAAGAAAAATCAGATACGTGCACACCTTTCGTCAAAGGGATATCCTCTTGCAGGTGATGAGAATTACCGTGCCCGCACAGATCCGTTTCATCGTCTTGCACTGCATGCCCGAACACTTGCATTTGTTCATCCGGTAACCGGAGAATACATGAAGTTTGAGGAACCAGAGGACGACTCATGGCTTGAGTATGTCAAGAAAGGAGACGAGCACCCTGCCACTCCAATCTGGGAAGAAGAGCGCAAGGCATTTCGCAAGGAGAAGTCAAAAGCTGATGAAAGAAAAGAAGAGAAAGAGCCTAAGATAATCTCCACAAAAAAACTAAGGTCAATGGATTTTATCGAGCGTGGCAAACTTAGATGAAAAAATCGTTTTCATACTGAGCTGGCTGCAAGCTTTACACACTCGTATGCACCATTGTAGTGACCTTCTGCATTCAGCGTGTTGATGCGTTCTGCAAAATGTACCAGAATCTCTCTGTCCGTCAAAACACGGTCAATCATCTGTGCAATGGATTTTTCCGTAGGACATTCAAAAGTTCCGTCACCGTATTCCTGTGAGTTTATGGCACCGTAAACCTCATGTCCTCCTATGTGCTTCATGAAAATCTTGGGAACAGGATAATATGCAAGCTCGCTGGGTTTTGTTACAAGCCAGTCTGCTTCGGGCATAAGAAGATTTGTTGAATACACCGCCTGAAAAATATCCTCATTGTAAACTGCATATACTCCCGGATTGTTTTCGGTCTTTAATGTGCTGACAAATTTTTTTAGGCCATCGTAGTCATTAAAGAATTTCCTCACCTCACCCAGGTCAACAGCTTTCGTCAGTTTATCAAACACATCCTTGTGGTCACCGAAGTTTATGTAAACAGCAGCCTTGCCGTCTTTCACATAGGGCATCAAATGTTTTACCATCGATAGGAACATGTCAAAACCGGCTCCCGCTCCTCCGACAGTAAGCAGGAAACGAATCGGCTTATTGTTTCTTGCCCTCTCGATTCTACGTGTATTGTCCTCCTTAAGGTTAACAAGAAGCTCATGGTCAACATAACAGCCAGTCATCTTGAGTTTGTCTTCAGGAATTCCCTTTAGGGGAGATTTAGAGAAACCGTTGAGCATTTTATATCCCAGGTATGCAAATGGTGTCTGCACGGCATGAATGGCTCCCTCAGAAAGATGAAGCGCCATCGGCCAGTTGTCGGGGATTGCATTTACGACATGTGTCATTCCTGCATGAACTGCTGCCTGACTTGGCCACACATGTGTCGCAATATACGGAATGTCTTTTGGAATTGAATTAAAGAGAGGTACAAGAAGCTCGCTGTTTTTCTGATCCTTTGCATTGTACGACAGTGCCTTGAAACCTTCGCTGTTCAACGGTTCCCATACAAAATGATTGAAGAGCCTGCTTTTCTGACTTATACGGCTTGCAAGTGAATACATGTCATTCTGCTCACGTATCATCTTTGAGCCTGTGGCATCAAACCCTGCAAGATCAAGCCAGTACGGTTTATATCCGAGTGCATGGGCGCAGCTTGCCATAGCGATGCTGATGCGGTAATGCCCGAATCCCATGCGGATGTTTCCTACGATGAGTGCATTCGGTTCAAATGTTGCAGTTGAATTTCCTGTTGCATTTGAATTCTCTGAGGCGTTCAGCAGTATTCTTTCTGTCTTAATGAAATCGAGTGTCTTTATCGGGTCAAAAGAAGCCTCGTATTTAACGCCTGAATCATCACCGTATTTCTTTATGAATTTGGCTTTTGATTTTTCTGCCGCACGTAAGGTTTTTGAGTCAATTGGATTTCCAAAGATGCAAGATGATTTATCCATTCAAGTCTCCTTTCTTTGATTCAAGAGTCTTCATCACTTTCTTTTCGTTGTACAGGCTCAGAATCAGTGCACCGCCTATGCAGAATACAATAGCACAGATAGAGACAATGCGTAGTCCATAGCTTGAAGCGGAAATATCGTTGCTGGTAAGGTCCTGACTTGCTCCAAGAATTGCAAGGGAAGTAAAAAGAAGCATCGAGATACTCTGACCCATTTTCATTGCAAAAGTGCGTGCTGCAAAGAACATTCCCTGACGGTTCTCGCCCGTGACGATTGCCTCCTCCTCTGCTATGTCTGCCACAATTGCCTGAGGAATGATTCCCAGAAGTGCCATGGGGAGTGCAGCGATAACAACCATCAATATACCGTATACCATACTTGGGATGGGTAATAGTCCGATAAGCGCCGTAACGACATAAGCAAGTGCCAGCCCTATAAACCCGGTTATGACAAGTTTCTTCTTGCCCCATTTTGAGACCATCTTAGACACGATTCCATAGAAACATGCAGAAAGAATCGTCATCCCGGCAAGGAAAATCATCGTATAGCTTTCGGGGAGCTCCATGCTCACTTTGACAAAGAAAGGCATTCCAGTCTGGTAAAGTGTAAGTCCAATCCAGTATGCAATGTCGGAAAGCACGAAAATCAAGAAGCTCTTGTTTTTGAATGTAGATGCAAGCGATTTCATCATGTTGGATTCAGATGGTGTGCCTTCAACAATTTCTGTTTCATTAAGAAGGAATGTCGGTATGAGCATTGCAATAAGGGCAATAACGGCAAGGACTATAAAACAGATGCGGTATGACCAGTTGAATCCCACAACCCCGCGTAGCATTCCTGCAAAAACGAACGGAGTATATGAAAGGACAAGGCCTCCGAAATAAGTCAGGGAAATGGCGGTGGAGATGAACATGCGG
>JAGADS010000148.1 GCA_017613485.1 Treponema sp. | reverse complement strand
GGCGGTCTGTATCGCGCTGCCCCTTATTGCGGCCCCAAAAGTCTCGGACGAAAGGCAAAAACTGATTGATTATGGCCTGACTTTTCAGGGAACACGGTATGTTTATGGAGGCAGCAAACCTGAATCCGGCTTTGACTGCAGCGGTTTTGTGTCTTATGTGGCAAACGGATGCGGAATCAAGCTGGCAAGGCAAACTTCCTTGATGTATGCCTCGATTGACCACATCGATGAAGAAGAGCGTGAACCCGGCGATTTGATTTTCTTTGCGGTAAAGGGCGGTGACGGACGCTCAAGAATAAGCCATGTGGGAATCTACCTGGGACTTTACACCGATGAGGGGAAATTCAAGGACAAGAGGGTCTTTCTGCATTCAGCAAGCGACGGCCCGAGCACAGGTGTCATAGTATCTTCAATTGACGAGAAATACTGGAAAGAACATTTCTACGGTTACGGACGCATCCTTAAGCCAACTGGAATAGAAGATCAGGTTGACGGCGACAAGATTACGGCCATAGACGAGACTCCTTTGAGTGATGAAGACGGGGAAGATCCGGTTACAACCGAGGAAACAACAGAAACCACCTATTCCGCTGCGGAAAAGTGAGCACCACCCCAGCACTAATGCAGACTGACAATTTGAAAACCCTCATAATTCCCGACTGTAACCTATTATGGTGGCGGAGGTTTTATTTTATATGAGAAACAAAGGAAAATATCTATACAGCGTTTTTTATCTCGTTGTTTTAATTGGAATAAGCGGCTGTTCAGGAAAGCTTTCTGTTCAGGCCAAAGCTGACATGGGTGCGGACATTCAGTTCTCTGCATCGGTAGGTCAGGTCATAACCACAACCCTGAAATCCATGAGCTCAAGCATTGCGGGCGGAAAATACAGCGGTGGAAGCCAGAGCCTCTTTTCTGCTGATGCAATAAAGAATGCGTTTAACGGCAGCGACTTTACAAATGTCTCCGTAAAAACACCTGAATCTGACAGCCTGAATCTGGATGCTTCAATTCTACCGGCATCAAAGCAGACCCATGCAACCGGCGGCGTTCGTGCATCTGATATCGTAAACTGTACGTCTAACAAGCTTACATTGCAGTTTTCACCTTCAAGCTTGCAGAAACTGAGCGCAGACCTTCCCAAGGATACAAAAACCTACCTTGATCTGTTCATGGCACCTGTATTTACCGGGGAAAAAATGGATAAGTCGGAATATAAAATGCTGATTGCCTCGATTTATGGGGATGATATTGCATCTGAATTCGACAAGGCACAGATTACCGTAAGCCTTTCATGTCCAAAAGGCAAGAAAATAAGCGCTTCAAGCTTACCGTCCGGAGCAAAAGTCAGCTCTTCAACTGCAACATTCGACATGCCGCTGATGGAATTACTGACTCTTTCCGGCACAAAATCCTACAGCATAAGCTGGTAGCCTGTTACTTTGAAGGGAAAAAGCTGTCTATTGTAAAATGAATCAGATGACGGTCTTCTGACAGATTCTCTTTCCCTTCAACTGCCTGGGTAAAAATGGCACTTTCAAGAAGGCTGTACATCAAATCCACCATGTCCTTTATTGACTCGCCATGAAGCTCCCCGTTGTTCTGGGCACGGATCATTATCATGTTCAGAAGATGCTCAACACGGATTACACGGCGCGCAATCAAATCTCCCGCATTCTCACCTGTCTTCTGAATCTGAATCAGATAAACCAATAGTATCTTGAACAGCTTTGTGTGCTTCTCACATTCATCCAGGATCGCATCCATTACCTGTTTAAGACAGTCGGGAGTTTTAAGCTCCTTGTTCCTGATGATCTGCAAAAGCTGCTTTTCCAGACGCTCTGTCAGATCCTTTATGCTCCAGACAAAAATCTCACGCTTGTTCTTAAAATATATGTAAAGTGTAGTACGCGTAATTCCGCAGCGGTCAGCTATTTTCTGGAACGTAACGTCCTCGTAGCCTTCCTCGATGAATAAATCCAGTGCCTTGCCTAATATCTCGTGCTTACGTTTTTCGTGCTCAACAACTACTGCCATTTCCTAGCCCTTATACATGTAAAAAGTCGTATCCAGATTCCCGGCCTTTATTTTCTTTGATTTATCAGCATGTCTCCCTATGCTTTCCTGAAAAATCTCCTGGTTTGTGATGAATCCCATCTGCCATCCCGGAAAGTCATTGAAAAGATTCGCCATGTCCTGATACAGCTTCTGTGCCTCCTTCTCGTCTCCAAGGCGCTCACCATAAGGGGGATTTGTTATGATAACTCCCTCTGGATAAGGAGCCTTTAAATCCCTAAAGTCACTTTCTATAAAATCAGGCCTGAGTATTTTCGCATCGCTTCCTATCATCTGAAGTGCTCGTCCGGCTGTAACACATGCATGCTCGGCATTTAAACGTGCCCTGTCCACGGCGGCAGGATCTATGTCGCTTCCGGTAATACGGCATTCAACATCGGGGCGGATTTTGGCGGCGGCTTCCTTCTTGAGCTCCACCATGCGGTTTTGATTGAATATCGCAAGGTTCTCATAGGCAAAATGTCTTCCAAGTCCCGGTGCTATGTTTCTGGCATAGAGTGTGGCCTCTATCGCGATTGTACCGCTTCCACAGAACGGATCATGCAGGGGCAGCTTTCTTTTCCACAGCATTTCCTGAAGCAAGACGGCGGCAGTTGTTTCCCTAAGGGGGGCAATTCCTCCTTCTGTCCTGTAACCGCGCTTGTGCAGGGCTTCTCCGCTTGTATCAAGAAGAATCATGGCTACATCCTGGTCAATGTAAACACGAACGTCACAGCGTTCACCGGTCTCCGGCAAAGTAGTGATGTGCCAGGTGTCGCCGAGTTTCTGATAGATTGCCTTTTGAATCATTCCCTGAATTGAATGCTCTGAATTGAGCTTGCTTTTGTATACACGGACTTTATCAACAACAACACGAACGTCTTTTTTAAGGTAATCCTGCCATGGGGCCGCATAGCACCCGTCAAACAAGGCAGTAAAATCAGGGGCAGAATATTTTGCCAGTTGAATGTAGACCCTGTCACAGGTACGGAGCCACAGATTCGCAAGATAAAGGGCATCTTCATCACCAGAAAAGAATACACGTCCCGGTGCATTTCCATTCAACCTGCAACCCAAGAGCTTGAGTTCATTTCCCAGTATTTTTTCCGCTCCAACAGCGCATAAAGCCACATAATTCAACATAATGACATTTTAACGTTTTTTGTCATTTTAATCAAGTGAAAGGATTGTATTTATGCTGGCCTGTTCAATCTGTTTACGTCAGTTATGCCTAAAAGCAAATTTGGAACAAGTAGATCTTCATCAAGATCATTCCAATGAATCCCTATGCCTCCACCGCTTAACTCATATCTTGAACGTGCCTCAGATTCTGCACTGAATAATTTTGGGAAAAAGACCAGAGGTATGGAAAGCTGCCTGCCATCCAAGAGTAAAAGCCAAAGATTGTCTGTATCACACCAGACTTTCTGTGCCCGGGCATTATTCACAGAAAAATCCATTCCAAGCCTCCTTTAGCCATTCTCACTTAATACTGTTGGCATAATTTCATTATATCATATTTTCAATAAAGGTGAAACGGTTTCTTTTACACCAGTACGTTCAATCGCTGAGGGAGGGTCTCGATGCGGACGTGGGTTACTTCACCGCCGTACTCGCCGTCTATGTGGAGGGTCTGGGGGTCGGAGGTTTTTACGTCGATTGTGCTGCTGTCTTTGAGCAGGAATCCTTTAAGCCTGGCATGTTTTCCGACTACGAGAAACGGGAAGTCAAAAAATGCCTTTATCTTTTTTATTCCTGAGGCACAGCAAAGCGAGATCTTTCCGTCATCACAGAGGGCTTCCGGGCTCATCTTTACGCCACCGCCTTCTGCCGGAAAATTCATGAATGCGGTAAAAATCATCTTGGGCAGCTCAACTGTTGAACCGTCATCAAAACCCAGCGTATATGTGGCTGTCTGCATGGAAAACAGAGTCTGAATCGTATAGATGACATAAATGAATTTCCCCAAACCGACCTTATTCAGGGCATCCTTCAATTTGGAGCTTAATGCCTTTTTACAGACAATCGCATCCATGCCTAGCCCCGAACTGATGCCGAAGAGTCTGTGGCTCCCGTCGTCCAGTATCACCTTGCCCAAATCAATCCGCCTGCTTTCCCTGCTATCAAGGATTTTACGCAGTGCCTTTTTTGTATTCTTTTTTATTCCAAGCCCGCGTGCAAAATCATTGCCTGAGCCTGTAGGTATGACACCCAGATGAACTTTTTCAAAATCACCAATCCCATTCAGGACTTCATTTACAGTACCGTCACCTCCCACGACAACAAGATTTATCTCGCCGTCAAGGGAAGAAACGTTACGTGCCAGAATTGTGGCTGTAGTCTCAAGAGATGTTGTAAGCACGGTATAGGTCACATTTTCCGCATCCAGAATCTTCCGCACTTTCTGCCATGTCTTTCGGGCTTTTCCGCTACCCCCGCGCTCATTCACAATAAAATAATACACACAAAACCCCTTTAACTACAGCCGTTTAATTTTATCCCTCTCAGCCCGCCGCCTTAGATTTTTTCCCCAGACTATAATGCAGGAAGAAGAAAAGCGCAACTGTCATTACTATACCGATAAGCAGAGACACCACTCCGTTCTGGACAAATCCCGCAATCAGATACGTGAGGAATGAAACACCTGCAACAGTCAGGGCATACGGAAGCTGTGTAGAGACATGTGCGATATGGTCACACTGTGCTCCAGCCGATGACATGATTGTCGTGTCAGATATCGGTGAACAGTGGTCGCCGCAGACAGCACCAGCCATACATGCAGAAATACAGATCAGGCCAAGAGGATTTCCGTCTCCCAGAGAGAATACCTTGAGGCAGATAGGAATCAGAATACCGAACGTACCCCAGCTTGTACCGGTTGCAAAGGCAAGGAAACATGCAATAAGGAAAACAACAGCAGGCAGGAAATTCAGGAGGCTTGAGGCAGATTTATCCACAAGACCCGCCACAAATTCAGCGGCACCAAGGGAATCCGTCATGCCCTTAAGAGTCCATGCAAGAGCCAGAATTGTGATTGCCGGAACCATGGCCTTGAAACCTTCAACTATACATGCCATGCAGTCCTTGAACGGAAGAACACGGCGTACAAGATAAATCAAGAGCGTAAGAACCAGTGCCCCGAAAGAACCCAGCACCAAACCTACAGACGCATCGCTATCGGCAAAAGCTTCCTTGAAAGACGCACCCTCAAAGAAACCGCCTGAATAAATCATTCCGATGACACATCCAATCACCAGAAGCAGAATCGGAAGAACCAGGTCTATGACTTTTCCCTTGCCCTTTGGAGCCTCTTCTTCCTTGTAATCCTTGGTCGGAACAGTGAAAAGATCACCTTTTTCTGCATTAGCCTCATGAACTGCCATTGGTCCATAATCCATCTTAAACAGGGTAAGGCACAGCATCATCACAATTGTAAGCAGGGCATAGTAATTGTACGGAATAGCCTGAACAAAAAGAGTAAGTCCGTTGGTTCCCTCAGGAGCAAAACCTGCAACAGCAGCTGCCCATGATGAGATAGGAGCAATGATACAGATAGGTGCCGCAGTTGAATCAATCAAGTATGCAAGCTTTGAGCGTGAAACCTTTGTACGGTCAGTAACAGGCCTCATGACGCTTCCCACGGTAAGGCAGTTGAAATAGTCGTCAATGAAGATAAGGCATCCCAGAACGATTGTCGCAAGCTGAGCACCAACCTTTGTCTTAACATGACTTGAGGCCCACTTACCGAATGCAGTCGAACCACCGCCCTTGTTCATAAGGCATACCATGATACCCAGGAATACAAGGAATAGTAAAATACCCACATTGTACGAGTCGGAAAGCTGTGCAATCAAGCCGTCCTTGAAAATGTGATTCACCGTTCCCTCAAAATTTCCTGCTGCAAAAAACAGTCCTCCCACGATAATACCGATAAAGAGAGAGCTGTAGGCTTCTTTTGTAATCAAAGCCAGAATGATTGCAATCAGGGCAGGAACCAGTGCCCAGAATGTTCCATACATATTATCCTCCTATACGATGACAAAATCAGTACTTGTAATATAACAATGATACACCCAGATTGAACATTCTGCAAGGCAAAAAGAGGATGGAAGGGGATTTGGTCATTGAGGCCGTCATTCAATCATTCAGGGAAACAGCTCAGGATTCTTTTCCTTTAGCTTTGGAGCTTCCCTGTCGGTGATTTTGTCATCAGCAGTAAGCGCAGAACCTAACAAGGGAGATGAAATGTCTGTCTTTGTTTTGTCCGGGAAATTATAGTTCCATATAGCATAGCAATATGTGCAGTTATGAAGGCAGGTGTTATATGCCCCAATATCAATGCTTGTCACGCAGCCGCATCCCTCCCTCTGTGATTTATCCCGTGAAAAGATATACTCCTTGCCGCATATACGGTTAATCAGGTCGCCGTCAATACAGTGCCCGTGAGAAATGCCCATGTCATCAAGATCAATCTTTTCCGCGCAGGATTCAATCCTAAGACTGTGATTTTGGGCCGTCTCCTTGAAGCTAAGAGCAAGATTCCTCATCTGTTCCTCGTTCAGCTCTGAGACATACAAGTCATCGAGCCTCTTTTGTATTTTTGGATAGGAGTCAACAAAGCTGATTATCACCTTGTCAGTGTACTCATGCAGCTTTTCAGCAAGGAAGGCAAAATACTTTTTATGATAGTCCATGGTGTATTTTTCCGTGAGGATTACAGGGTCATAGCGCCAGATGATTTTTTCCTTTCCTATCTGCCTTGAAAGCCTCTGGAATTTTTCTATAATCTGCTTTTTGTGCGGAACATTTTTCTCCATGTCCTGAGCATAGGACGTGACCGTAAATTGAAAATAATATTTAAAGCCAAGCTCATCCAGCCTTTTTAAATTTGAAATGAAATCATCAGATGGATTTTTTGTCCAGAAAACAATGCACTCAACATTTTGAGGCGAGACACAAACCCTCGACACCTGATGAGCATTCATCGGATTCCTGACCATGAAAAACCCTTCCTCAATTCTTCTGTAGAACCACTCAGAATAAAACGCAGGAATATCCGTCCTTCTTGAAACACTGATTATCATATATTGTCCTTAATTGCTGTTAAACTCAAAGAGACCAGGTAAGTGATAATGTACGATACGTTATTTTCCACTATATCTCCATCCCGAACAAGGATTTTAGATCAGCATCTGCCATAATGCGCTCGCTTGGCTTTGTGGCATTTTCTATCATGCTTTCGATTCTGTCATTTATGGCATTACCGATTAATCGGTCTGTGTCAACCCCACGCAGCTTAAAAAACAAAAGCGGATCTTTGTCAAAACGGCTTCCAATTCCGTAGAGAACAGCGGCAACGTGCTTGCACATATCGGCATAATCAGGGCATGAGCAGTTAAAGTGAATCTTTGCCATTGAAGGAAAAAGACCGGCACCTTTTTCAGTGAATAAAGTTTTCAAGTCGTTGGGGAAGTTTCCGTTCACCAAGTCTTCCAGATTCTGAATTTTTGACGCACATTTTTCTACTATCTTTTCGTACTGTTCATCTGAAAGCTCGTCAATCCGAACTATTACGGTATAAGGCTTTTTACCGCTCCCCTGCACTAAAGCATTTACAACACCTGTCTCAATCTGCAAATCGAGAACACAGTTTGCACGGACGTATTTTCTTCCGCGTTCAAGACGGCTTGCATAATCGGCATACAATTCTAGATTTTCGCACCAGGCTTTTCCCCACCAGCTTTTTGCAATAGTGCGACCATCCAATTCTACAGGAGAAAGTTCCACGCCATTCTTTCGCTGTTCGGCAATATAGTTTTTTGCCTTTGCTTTATGTTCTGCAACAGAAACATAGGGTGCAAAGCCTGTGTAGTAACCGTAATATCCCATAGTTTACTCCTTGTCGTCCAAGCGGAACATGTTCATCAAATCTGAATCGCTCATTTCGGTAATCCAGTTTTCTCCTGAATCAGCGGAAATCACATTCTGGGCAAGCTCCGTTTTGCTTCTGATAAGCTCGTCGATTTTTTCTTCAATCGTACCGCGGCACACGAACTTGTGAACCATGACATTTTTTGTCTGCCCGATTCTGAATGCACGATCTGTTGCCTGATTTTCCACGGCAGGATTCCACCAGCGGTCAAAGTGGATTACATGATTTGCATTCGTAAGGTTCAATCCTGTTCCGCCAGCCTTTACGGAAATCACCATGTAAGGAATGTAAGTGTCGCTCTGGAATTCTTCTACCATTTTATTACGCTTGGTAATACTCGTTCCGCCATGAAGGACAAAGCCCTGTATACCAAAAACACCTGCAAGGAATGTATCGAGTGCAGAACAGATTTCCTTGAACTGAGTAAAGACAAGCACACGCTCGCGTTTTTCGTAAATTGTTCGGCAGAGTTCCTCAAGCATTTCAAACTTTCCGCTGTCACTTTCTGCAAACCCGTCCGCCCCGCTGAACTGGTCAGGATGATTGCAAATCTGCTTTAGTTTTAAAAGGGAAGCAAGCACAAGTCCGCGACGCTTCATCGGGTCATCGTCAAGCTTTGTTTTTTCAAGAAGTTTTGCAATGTCGTCAACATATTTTTTGTAAAGTACACGCTGCTTTTTGGAAAGCGTTACATAATCCGTCATCTCCATTTTTTCAGGCAAGTCAGAAATGATAGTCTTATCGGTTTTTAGACGTCGCAGCATAAACGGTGAAATCATCGTCTTGAGTCTTGAATATCCCGAAGGATTGTCTTTTAGCGAAGATGCAAATCTCTTAAACTCTGTTGAAGTTCCCAAAAGCCCTTTATTCAAAAAGTCGTAGAGTGACCAGAGGTTTGTAAGGTCATTTTCAATCGGAGTACCTGTAAGTGCAATGCGGTTCTTTGCCTTAAGAGATTTGATTGTCTTTGTCTGCTTGGAAGAAGGATTTTTGATTGCCTGTGCCTCATCTAGAATTACCAAGTCCCATTCTGTCCACAAAAGTTCTATCTCACGGCTGACCATGCTGTATGTCGTGATGGAAAGGAATGCGGATTGAGCCTTGACATTATCGATTTGATTTTTGGGATTATCGACTTGACTCTTGTCATTATCGGGCTTGACCCGATAATCTGTGAACTGTAGAGATTGTCGTGTCGAGCACGACAATGACAAAGTATCTTTTCTACCTTTTGCAGAGCTATGCAAAATCTGAACTGGAATATCCGGTGCAAACTTTTTACATTCATTCTGCCAGTTTCCCAAAAGGGATGTCGGAACTACAAGAAGAATCTTTGCTTCAGGCATTTCATTTCTAAGTGTATCGAGGAATGCGAGCACCTGAACTGTTTTTCCCAAACCCATGTCGTCCGCAAGACAGGCTCCAAAATTATAGCGCATCATCTTGGAAAGCCATTCATACCCCTTTGACTGATACGGACGGAGCGTTGCCTTAAAACTTCTCGGTAGCGGCTGAACAATATCACCGCCAGAAGTTGAACGCAAATCACGCAGAAGTTCTGAAATCCATGAGGAATTTGAAACAGCATTGATATCGATTTCGTCCCTTCGACTACGCGGCGAGGGAAGCTTCGCTGCCAGTTCAGGGACCGATGTGTCATTCAATCCCATGCGGAGTGCTTCAAGCATCGTAATGTTGCCGTGGTATTTTTCCGCTGCCTGTAATAGTGCATTCAATCTCTCGTGATCAACCTCAACCCACTTGCCCTTGATGAGAGAAAGACCTTCATCCATTGCAAGCATTTTTTTGATCTCTGCTTTTGTAAGTTTTTCACCGTCAACTTCAAGATAACCTTCCATTTCAAGAATCGTGCTCAAACCCAAAAGAGATTTCTTTTTTGTAAGGCTCACACCAACCTTTGCCTTTTGCCGTGACTTTTTCCACCAGTCAGGAATGCGGCATACAATTCCAGTCTCCTCAATTTTTGGAATGTCACGCAAAATCTGCCATGCCTCGCTTGACGTAAGCCTGAGCGGATGAAACATTTCACCACTAGCTGTAAAATCTCCGATAAGTTTTGAAACTTCACCAGCTCTGTTCAAACACGAAAGCAGCTCAAGGATTTTATCACGGTCATCTTTGTATTCGGTGAGGGCATATTTTAAAGGAGCATGTTTTATTTTTCCGTTCTCATCTTTTGTGGAATAAGTCGCAAGAAATGAAAAAGGATAATTTTCATCATTTTTGTTTTCTACAAGATGAAAGAAAATCCGCTCCGCAACCTTCAAGTGACCATCTTTTTCTGCAAGATAAAGTGCAACACTGCCAGAATAATTTTGAATCTCATTACAAAAACACTCGTTCAGTTTTGTCCAGACGTTTTTAATCCATTCAGCATTTACATTTTCAGAACCAGGTGCAAAGGGAACAGAAGAAAGAAGTGTTTCAATCAAATCTTCGGAAAGCTGAACTTCGGTATTCTCGCGCAGAAATTCAAGTCCGGCAGTTTTTGAAAGCTTCTTCAAAAAAAGATCCGCGATATTCCACAAAAAAAGCCCGGTATCATCAAAAGCTGCAACTGGACGAGAATTAAAACCTATATCATACAGAGCCTTCACAGGTTCTGCTTTAAATGACCCCTTATACCACGCATCATCCACCACAAAAAGCGACGGTAAAAAGCGGAATCTTAAGGGCTGGGGTGTGTTTGTTTTTTTCATGGTGTTTTATCCTTCTTTCCAGCTAATTATTTCCTGTTCCAATTTTCTATCATGTTTTAACATATATTCAATAATCTCTGTATAACAACCTTTTCCTATCAATGTCTTTGCTTTTATTTTATCGTTTTCTTCAAGAACTTTTGAAAATGCTGAATACTTTTCCAGTTCCGTAATTCCCATTTTGTATGGTTTAAAATCTATATCTGTTTTATTGCGAAGATTTTCCAAAATATAAAACCCATCAGGATCAATATCTCCAAAATGATAATACTTTTTATCAGAATTTTGGTTGTAAATCTTTTTTAAAAATGTTTGTTTTGCACTGTTATGATAACCTGATAAGAAAAAATAAAATGTGTCAGTATTATTGATTCTATTAAAGGAAGTTAAATTTTCAACAGTCATTACTCTAGAGTCAAAAATTTCAAAACTAATTATGCCCTTAATTGAAGATGATGTTAAAGCAACCGGAATATCAGAATATACTATTATTGATTTTCCATTTTCAAAGTTTATTGTTCCATTCCCCTTAAAATATACATAAGAGGGATTTGCAAAAATATTGAACTCTTCAAGAATAGCTTTATTCACTTCTTTTTCATCAATACAATTTTCAATCAAAGAATCAAAATTACCGCTTTTTTTAAGAATACGCAAGACCTTTGTTTTATATTTTGATTCCCAAGTTTTTGAATTTGATAAAACAGATATAGAAAGCTCTCGTTCCAGGATTTCATTTTTATTCCGGAAAATAAATGTCAAAAGAGCGATTATTTCTTTCGATTCTTCTTGAGAATATTCAGCATTTTTCCCTGCTTCTAGTTTTTCTATCTGAGTTTTGCAAAATGTTTTTACAATTTGAGGTACGGTTGTTTCTTCATAAAACTTTGAAAAAAAAGCTATTTCTTCTTTTAATCTTGTATTTTTATCTTTTACGCCAAGAATAGTTCGAATCTTATTCCAATTCTCATCTGTGCATATTGCTACGATTCTTTTAATTCTATCGTATTTCCAATCAATCTGAATAAAATTTTCAGATTCTAGTAGCTTGCATTGTTTTTCAAAATCTATTACTTCATTTATGTCAGCCGAATCCTTTTCGTATTCTTTGAAAATATCAGACGGTTTTATTGTAAAACTTTGTGAAATTGAATTTTCACCTTTATATGTTTTACTGTATTCGTATTTTGAGAGGAGCTTTTGAAGAATTTGTTTTTGAAGATGCGAATACGCTGTCATCTAGAATGCCATGCTCCTTCTACTGGTTTTGTATATTTCCCCTGAGTGTAAAGAGAGACTGTATTATCAATATGCTGACCAATGCTATTTATTTTTTCAGGAGGAGCCGCATAGAAAACTTGGAAATTATTGTCCTCTAAAAATTTAACCATCTGTTCAATTCTTTCTTTTGATAATGCTGAAAAAGCTTCATCAATAAACGCAATTCGGGCGCAGCACACGTCTTTTGGATAAAATTGCATCAAACTTGCCGCAAGAACGATAAAATATGGAGTCTGCTTTTCTCCACCACTTGCAGATCCCTGCTTCTTGGATAAATCCATCTCAGATTCTTCGTCCCCTATATGACTTCTGATAGTCATATCATAAGTAAAATAATTTCTGTAATCCGAATAATCCTCTTCCTGTTCCGTATCAAGAATTTTATTTAAGAAAGATTTAACATCATCAGCAAGTTTTTCGTCACTTACAGTGCGTTCTGTAAATAAATCTGGGCTATCTGAATAAAGTTCAAGATTTTTGCAGATTGTAAAGAAAACTTCACGGTCAGATTTTTCTTCCATCTTAAACTGATAAATATCACGGCCAAATGGGATGCATTTTAATTCTGCATTAATTACCGCAATTTCTTCTTTTGCTGAAATAATTTTTTCATTTAGTTCAGCTACAAAATCATGGAGGAAAACATCACGAAGTTTTTCAGACTGCTTTTCTACTTTATTTTTTGCTTCATCGATTTTGACATTTGCAACATCACGATAGCGGTCACGATAAAATGATATAAATTCAACACCATAATTTGAAGCTTCAATCTCAGATAGAAGATTGTATTCGCGCTGCTTGTCTTCCATTTTTCGTTTTGTATTTTCAACATCATTTGTAAGATTTTGAAGATGTTTATTACTGATAATAATGAACGTATTCCTTTGTTTGCTTGCACGTTCATATTCTTCTTTCATTTCATCAACAAGCTCTGGATGTTTTTCTGAAAGTTCTCTGTACTCGATTTCAATTTTTCCTGTTTGTTCAATATGTTCTGAAACCTTGCTTTTAGTATTTTGAACAGCTGTCTTAACAGAGCCTATTTTTTGTGCTAATCCAATATCCTCTTCATATGCTTTATCATAATTGTCTTTTGCAAGTTCATATTCTTTTGCCGCCGCAAGCATTTCCGGACTGTTTTTTAATTCTTCAATCTGATTAACAAGTTTTCCAAGAGTTCTCTTTTCTTCTGAAATCTCTTTTGCACTGTTAAAATTATATTGTCCAGCCTTCCATTCAACATTATCAATTAGTGTTACCAGCTGTTTTTTATCCTGAATCTCTTTTTCATATCCTGACTTTTCAAGAGTAAACGCCTCAAGTTCCTTTTTTGCCTGCTCAAGCTGAATCTTTACAACATTATTTCCTAAACAAACCTGAGTCTTTTGAGTTTTCATTTTACTGGCAGCATAACTTTTACAAAGCATTCCATCTTTAGTGATTCCGCCTTTAGGATGTTCATGAAGATCTTCAAGGTTTTCACAAAGATATATTCCGTTCAGAAGATAATTTGCGTAACGTCTGGCACCTTTATTAGTAATGTTTAATACTGATGCCGCAGAATTACTTTCTATCTCCGTTTCAGGAATTTTATCAGTAAGCACAACACTGGTCTGATAGATATTCCTTTCATTCAAAATTGATAATGCATCATGGCAATATTTATCATCCACGATTATGTTATATCTTTTGTTCCAGAGAAAAGTTTCTATCGATTTACGCCAGCTTTCATCGTTCAAAGATTCAACTAGTTCAGCAAAAAGACGAACCTGACATTTTATGCCACGCTTGTTAAACTCATTTTGAATAATACGCTTTGCTTCTTCCGCTTCTGGTGGAAACTGCCGGATATTCGACTCAAGTTCTTTGATTTTTCGTTGAATTTCCGTTATCCGTTTATTTACATCAAAAAGATTATTTTCGATTATGGCTTTTTGCCCTACAAACAAGTCACGCTGATTTTTTATCTTATTTGAAAAGTCAATAAATGCAGAAATCTTTTTATCAGATTCAAAGTCAGTTTCACTTATATTTTGAAGAACAGTATTATCTTCATCTGTAATCGCAAAGTAGTTTTTCATTTGAGGAAGAATTACTTTTAATGAGACTTGAAGATTTTTTAATTCTGATAATTCTTCTTCCAGAGTCTTTATTCTTCTATTCAATTCCGCTCTGTCATTTTCCATTTTATCAAGACTTTCTGTAATTGAATGATTCTTATTTTCAACCTCAGAAAGTCGCTTTCTCATATCAGAAAGTTTTGTTTCTGACAACTTTTTTCTATCTTCCAAGTCCTTTAACTGAATCTGATTGTTTTTAAGACTGACTTCTAATTTTGAAATCTCATCTTTATATTGATTGATGTACTGATAGCGGAACATCAGTTCACGAACATTGTAATTTCGGAGGACTTTTTCATATTCACAGGTTTTCTGCTCTATTTCTTCAAGAAGATTTTTTCTTTCCTGAATCTGCTCAAACATTTGTTTTGCCTGGTCATAAAGTTTACGCTGTTCCCTAAGACGGTCCAGAGATTTTACTTCTGCCTCGG
>JAGADS010000014.1 GCA_017613485.1 Treponema sp. | reverse complement strand
TCTCGTATTCGTTCATACCGGCCGCACTGATATCCCCATCGTTGGGTACACTGCCTGCAACAAGCTCGTTTACGGAAATTCTTCTGAGTCCTGAAATCATCAGATCAAGTGAATCCTCCTGACGGTCTCCCCTAAGGAATTTATCAGCATCCATATCATCAGCAAGGTCATCACTGCCGGCAAATTTCTTTTCCTCGGATTTACGTTCATATTCCTTATTGAGAAGCTCAAAGCTCTTGATAAGAACACTCATGATGTCCCTGCTTAAACTGAATACTTCCTCGGAATTTCTGCAGTTAACGGATGACCAGGCCTTTTCCTCCAGTGCGGTAATAAGAGCTTCCGGAAGTATTTTTTTCAGCTTCATTCTGGCGGCTTTGAGACTGTTTCCGGAAGGCTGATGCAGACAGTGAAATCTGTTTGAACAGTCAAAGAATGTGGTAATCAGACTCACCTTATTTCTGCATCTTTTAAGATAACTGCAGAGAGTACTGTCCAGTTTGGAAATGATATGATTGAAAGTTTTCTGAAGTCCCGGCCAGTTTTTCATCTGCAGAGCCTCAATTCTGGAATCCTCAAGTGCATTAAACAGAAGAGCCAGAGCGGTAGACCTGTCATATGTTGAATGAATAACATTAAAATCACTGTATCTTACGTGACCGCATTCATGTGCAACATAACCGAATGCCATATCCATCTCATCGGCATCGTCAAGGTTAAGTCTTGGAATGGTAATGTTCTTTCCGTCAGTGTATGCGGAAGAACCGTACATATATAGATTGATTCCGAAGTTACTTGCATAATTTCCCATAATCAGAGGGAGTGCACCTTTATTCACCTTCATGATGTTACCTTTCTACTAAATTACTGCCTGTCAAACACTTCTTTCTAAATTACATGTCACCGGATTATATTCCAGGTATTTTGTAACCTGAACATGTCAGGTCACGAAAGATATAATACATCTATTTTTTAGATATACAATATCTTAATTATAGTTTTTACACTGTTTGTACAGTTGTTAAACGATCGTAAAAGTTGACCACCTAAACGAATAAAAGTTGACCACCTATAAATTATGAAACAAATAGATAATGGAGTGGTCATGAAAAGATCTAAAAAACATAAAATATCGGAATATCGTATAAAAGAAAATGGGTATTCCAGAATGTTTGATTCAATATTTCAAAATCAGATCCATGAACTTTCTAAACAAGGAAAGTCTATCAGGGATATAGCCAGAAAATTGGGAATTTCAAGGCAATCTGTTCGTAAATACATGAATGGTATTCAAAAACCAAAGGTACGTGTGCAGGACAGTTTTAATAACTATCTGAAGATCAACAGAGAAACAATTAAAGAGCTGTTTCTCGAGATGAATGGACACTGTGTACCTCTGCTGAGAAAACTTAAGGAATCATATGATGGCAGTGCTAATTTACGAGGGTTACAGATTTTCTGCAAACAGTTTAGAAAGGAACTGAAGAATCGTGGCAAATCAATTCCCTGCCGCTATGAAACCCAACCTGGTGATCACTTGCAGATAGATTTTGGAGAACAGGATGTGATGATAGGCGGGAGTAATGTCAGGATTCACTTTTTTGTTAGTGTTCTCGGTTATTCGAGAAGAATTTACGTAAAGGCGTTTACGGCAGAAAATACTGAAGCATGGCTTAATGGTATTGAGAATGCTTTTAGACATTTCGGAGGAGTTCCTCTGGCAATAGTCTCAGATAATACAAAATGTCTGGTTACAGTACATAACGGCAGTGAGCTCAAATTTAATGAAAGGTATACGGCATTCTGCCATTATTGGAATGTTAAGCCTGTCGCGTGTACGCCATATAAACCACGCTCTAAAGGTAAATGTGAACGTATGGTAAGGTATTTCAAGGAAAATGCACTACCGGGCAGAAACTTTGATTCTCTTGAGGACTTACAGAAGTGGATAGATTTATGGTTGGTGAAATACTCAGACGTAAGGAAACTTTCACTGGTTCATACCTCCGGCATACAAGCTGAAACCCCGGCAGAAAGATTTACACAAAAGGAACGATCTGAACTTAGGACTGTTGACAGAGTATTTTTTACAAACATACGTGAGGAAACCAGAAAGGCAGACAAGTGTGGCCTTATCCGCGTCGAGAACAGATTGTATAAACTACCAGAGCAGTACTCCAATCAAAGCGTATTTATTCAGATAACAGACACAGAAATCATCTTCCACGATGATGATAATAAAGTTATCAGAATAGATAAGGCCACTTCCTTTTATACTGCAAAATTGCAGGAAAAATCAACCATTAAAATTTTTAATGACGTTAGTCCCGATTATGAAACGTGGGGGCAGAACAGCCTGTCACGTTCACTCGATGAGTATGCAAAAGTTACTGGAGGCGCATGGTAATGGCATCTGATAACAATCTTGTTGCTATGGCTGACAGGCTGAATCTGACTTTCTGCAGAGATCACATTGAGGAAATTATCAGTGAAACTACAAACAGCAGAATGAATCCAAGAGAAATTTTGCAGTTTGTCTTTAGTCGTGAGATTAGCCGTCGTGAGGAAAACAGAATAAGGATTGGAACTATGGCAGCCCATTTTCCTCGCAAGTGTACCCTTGAGGAGTTTGACTTCTCGGTGCAGCCTTGTATCGATACTGCTGTCATTCGGGAACTTAAAACGCTGTCCTGGGCTGGCAGTGGCTCTAATATTCTCTTTCTTGGACCTCCAGGAGTAGGCAAAACACATCTGGCCATTGGATTCGGTCTGCTTGCCGTAAAACAAGGATACTCAGTACTTTTTAAAACGGCAGAAGCTCTTATCAAAGAACTCTCCGAAGCCCATGAAATGGGAAAGCTTGAACAAAAAATGCAGAAACTTGCTAAGGTTAAAGTCCTCATCATTGATGAATTAGGATACTGTCCATTCAGTGCAAATGGCTCACATCTTTTGTTTCAGCTGATAAGCAGAAGATATGAATCCAAAAGTACTGTTATAACCAGCAACAGACCTGTCAGTGATTGGGGGCTGATACTTGGTGATACAACTGCCGCCACTGCCATTTTAGACAGACTGCTTCATCATTGCAGTGTGCTTACAATCAATGGCGACAGTTACAGATTGCTCGCTGCCAAGAAGGCAAATTTATTGGCAAAAAATGAAAGTTTAAGTTAAAATCGGAGTGGTCAACTTCCGATCGTTTTGGTGGTCAACTTTTTCGATCGTTCTACACGTACAAAAACAGGTCTGCCTTTCAGGTCTGTTTTTGTAATTCTGAAAGATTCTTCTATACGCCATAACCCTCGGTATTTGGAAATAACTTCAGAAAG
>JAGADS010000147.1 GCA_017613485.1 Treponema sp. | reverse complement strand
GCTTTCGGGGCCTTCGTCAATGATAATGGCAGTGATGGCAAGCGGATTCAACGGTCAGAGCTTTGCGTTCAACGGATATCTTCCTGTAAAACCGGGCGAGAGGGCATCCAAGATACGTCAGCTTGAAGGTCGTGCATGGAAGGAGAACCAGACCCAGCTTTTTATCGAGGCACCGTACAGGAACCTTAAGATGCTGGAGACCCTGACTTCTGTCTGCAGAAAGGACACAAGACTGTGCATTGCCGCAGGAATCACATGCCAGGAAGAATACATCCACACACATACAATAGAGGAATGGAAAAAAATACCGGAGCCGCCAATAAACAAAGTACCCGCGATTTTCCTGTTATACCGGAGCTAGGGAGGACATTATGGCTTCGATTATCCTGATGGGAATAAAGCATTGCGGAAAAAGCACTCAGGCAAACCTTATTGCAAAAAAACTGAACCTACCGTCTTATGACACAGACACGGTCATGGAAAAACTCAGCGGAAAAAAGCCACGTGAGATTTATGCCCAGGACGGCAGGGAAGAGTTCATGAGGTGGGAGAAAGAGGCATGCTCGCATATTCAGGCTGAACTGGCAGAGAAGGGCACTGATGCGGTAATAGCGACAGGCGGCGGTATTTGCTGCAATGAAGAGGCAGTCGCTATCCTTAAAATGATGGGCCGTCTTGTGTTCCTTGTGGCATCGGAAAAGACCGCCGCAGACCGTATTGTCCGTGAAGCAGGATTTGATTCAGACGGAAAGCTAAAGGACATTCCCGCCTATATTGCAGTCAAGAATCCCCAGACCCTTGATGACGTAAGGAAAATATTCCACGATTTTTACATTGAACGCACAGAACTCTACAACAGGATTTGTGATGTAGCCGTAAGAATGGAAAACCTCCCCAAAATGCAGAATGCCACACGCATCCTAAGCTCAATGGGGATAAAAAATCACACGGATTCGAAATCACTGACGTGATTTCAGTTTGGAAAGATGGAGTTCTATCCAAGTTACGCTTAGGTGGACAGAAAGTCTTTTTTTGCAAAACATAAATCAAACTGAATGAGAGCAAATCCAAAATCACACGAAAACACGACTTCACTACACGGAAATGCCGTAGGCATTTCGAATCCGTGTGACAATAAAAAAACTATCTTGAACACCCGCCGCAGGAATCTCCGCAACCGCCGTCACCGCAGGAGCCGCAGCCACCGCCACAGCTTCCACAACCACCACCGCAGGAGCCGCATCCTCCTTGAACTGCATTCAATTCTTCTGGTAATGCCTCACGGACTTCTACAACGGTAACCTCAAAATTAAGGTTCTTTCCTGCAAGGTCATGGTTTGCATCCACTGTGATTTCATCGTCGTGTACTTCTTTGACAGTGACAATACACGGACCGTTGGGACCTGCACCGTGGAACTGGCTTCCGACCTCAATCTCGCCTTCAATCTCAAAATTGTCGCGGGGAATCTTTACTACAAGGGAAGGATCATATTCGCCGTAAGCATCCTTTGGCTCAAGGTATGCCGTGATTTTTTCGCCTGGTTCCTTGCCCTCAAGCAGTTCCTCAAGCTTTGGCAAAAGGTAATGGGATCCCTGAATGTATGTGAACGGATCTGATTTGCTTGAATCATCTATTACAGTGCCATCGTCGCCTTTAAGGATATAGTCGATGGTAACAACACGGTCTTTTTCTATTTTCATGATAAAGTCCTCACGGATAATCTATCTTTTTGCATTATCAGCATTTATTGATTGCCGGATCTAGTCCGGCAATGACCTGAATTTTCTTCCTTAAAATTCCTGAACGACTTCCGCAATTTCGGGGCATGTTTCCTTGAGGTAACGCTCGATGCCCATCTTTAACGTCATGGTTGCCATAGGACAGCCGTCACATGCGCCGGTCAGCTTGATATGTACTTTTTTATCATCATCTATCTCGATGAATTCCATGTCACCGCCTTCTGCATTGAGTGCGGGACGGAATGCGTCTAATGTCTCCAGAACCTTGGCCTTTAGTGCTTCATCAACCATAAAAGTCTCCTACTATAATGCTAATAAAATACAGGATTTATCGCGTTTTGGCTATAGGTTTTTAAAAAGAAATGGAAAAAATAGCTGAACTTTAGCCGATAATAAACAGAGGGGACTTGAATTTATTTAAATTTGAGATATAATGATTTATAATTAAATTAAGATTCATCAAAAATCAAATTTTCCATAAATTATTCAAAGTTACCCAAAGACATGTCAAATTGTTTGAAAGAGAGAATGAAGAGTTTTTTCAGCTATTATATGTGAGGTAGTTATGGCAGAGATTAACGCACAGACAAGGAAAATTCCGGTAAGCCTTTATATTCTTGATGCATGTATTGTTTTCCCGAGCATCATTTATACTGTAATCATGATGGGTACAATACGCATGATCGGAAACCCGCTTGATACTATTCCACATGCCATGGGTCAGATGGCTAAAGTTGTCTTTTCTCCGGTGATTCTTGCATATTTTGCAATTATAATCGCTGTGATACTTGTAAGTACGATTACTATCTATAAGAAAATCGCTTCCTATGACGGTACGGAAGAATCCTGTGTGGAGTGCAACAAGGCTCAGGGACTGATTGTCAATGTGAATATTGTAAGTGCCATTGTACATGGTGTTGTTTTTGGCTTTTTGCTTTCTTTCATCGCAACTAAAAAGGGAATACATCTTCAGCTTGTTCCATCTATTTTGCTCAGTTTTGGAAGCACAATGCTCTGGGGTATTACAGCCTATGTAATCTGGATTGAGACTCTTGAAAGATGGATGTCATTCCTGCCGTTTAAGAAGCAGTTCATGTCTTTCGGGCTTGTCATGAGGAACAATCTGGTCGCAGTTCTTACCTGTATTGGTCTTGTTTTTTCAATGATTGCTCCTGTTTTTGCGTTCGGACAGATGATTGGCACGGAATATCTTTCTGTAAACTATTTCGTTTTCGGTAAGCTTTTTGTTCTGACAGTTGTTGCCATGATTCTTAACGTCCTGGATATCTTCCTTTTGATGCGTGGATTCATGGGTAAAGTGAATTCGGTCTCAAATTACACCAACGAGATTTCCAAAGGTGACTATACATCAGAGGAACTTAAGGTCATTAGCCGTGATGAATTCGGTCTCCTGATAAACGACTTGAACAGGTCACACAATGCAACCCGCGGTCTTCTTAAGAAAATCAAGGAGAATGTTGATACAGGCTCTGTGGTTGCACGTGACCTCAGCACAAACATGACGGAAACCTCTGCAACAGTTGAGCAGATAGTCTCCAACATCAACTTGGTGCGTGATAAGATGGAGGCACAGGCCGCAGGAGTTGAGGAAGCTGCTTCTGCCACACGAGAGATTCTTGGAAACATCGAGGGCTTGAACAAAAACATAGAGAACCAGTCAGCAGGTCTTGAGCAAAGTTCCGCCGCAGTACGCCAGATGGTGGCAAACATTCAGTCGGTTACACGTGTACTGGAGAAAAATGCCGCCGCAGTTGAGCAATTGCAGAATGCATCAAACCTTGGTCATGAGCGTGTTCAGTCAGCAGTCCAGATGTCAGACAAGATTCTTGCAGATTCAAGCGGTCTTTTGGAGGCATCGGCAGTCATTCAGAATATCGCAAGCCAGACAAACCTTCTTGCCATGAACGCCGCAATCGAGGCAGCCCATGCAGGAAGCTCAGGTGCAGGTTTTGCCGTTGTTGCAGACGAAATCAGGAAACTCGCCGAGCAGAGCAATACTCAGGGTAAGAGAATCGCAGCAAGCCTCAAGAGCTTCAATGCCGTGATCCAGGGACTTTCTGGAAGCAACAAGCTTGTTCAGGAGCAGTTTGATGAGATCATGAAGCTGACTACTGTTGTACGTGATCAGGAAGAGGTCGTAAAGAATGCAATGCAGGAGCAGGAGACCGGATCCGCACAGGTCATGGAAGCCATGAGGAGCATAGATGATTCAACCGCTGAGGTCAAGAGCAATTCTCAGGAAATGCTTAGCGGCGGTAAGCAGATAGTGGCAGAAATGGATGAGCTGGGAACTTCAACAGCCTTGATAACAAGTTCTGTCTCTGAGATGGCAGCTGGAACCGATCAGATTATCAGTGCAATCGAAAACGTAAACCGTTCTTCCGTCGTCAACAAGGATAATCTTGACAGCCTTGAGCGTTCAGTAAGCTCATTCAAGCTGTAAAAATACAAAAACCGCTTCTTCATTATCAATTATGTTGAAGCGGTCTTTTTTTATTTAAATCATCAATCAAGTTAAACTATTTTATCATCCTATCTCACGAATTCGTTCAACTATGCTTGCCCTGGATATGCCTTTATATGATGCCAGCGGTACGCATATACCAATCAATGCCATGAATGGAATTGTAAGCAGGACAGGCGTTACGGAAAAATGCTGTGAATAAAACCAGAATACATTGTCTGCGGCTGCATTTACTATCGGTATGAAAATCAGGGACAGAACCAGTGCTATTAATCCTGCACCGACAGAATAGACCAGACCTTCTGTGACAAGCATTGTCTTGACTTGTTTTCCTGTCATTCCTATTGCCTGAAGCACGGCAAGCTCATTCTTCCTGGCAATGATACCCGCCATTATGGTGTTAAAGAAATTCAAGAGTCCCACAAATCCGATTATGATGCAAAGGAGGCCGCCCAGCAGTGTAAACATCTTTTTGAGAGTCTCAAACTCTGCACGCAAAACAGCCTTGCTTTCGTACATGATGCCTGGATTTGCCTTGCAAAATGTCTTGAGATATTCTTCCGTTTTTTCTTCGTCGGAAGCTGTCTCTGTGTCAAAGGCATAGAACAATGGAACTGCATCTTCTCCCATGTCGGCCTTAAGTTTTTCCGCACCTACGATTACGTCATATAACATAGTTGAACGTCTTTGGCTTATGTCGGTCGGAACATCCACATAGGCACATACTGTATATTCATGCTCAGTCATATCATTAAAGGTTTCGGAAAGATATTCAGGATGATCAAATGTATCTTGAGTCGCTGTCTCTCCTGTTCTCGTGTCAACAGATGTCATGCTCCTGGCATGGGCGATTGTTATCTTGTCTCCGATGTTCGGGGCATTCTCATCAAGAGCATAATATCCGTTTTCGTCTTTGTGCGTAATCACTGCAAGATATCTTTTCCCATTGTCTTTAAGCAAGGACACGTCACCTTCGCAAACCTCCAGCTTATCAATCAGGTAATCATCCATGCCCTCGATAAAACAATTGATGTAATCCGTACCGCTTCCAGTACCATAATTTTCTATGCCGTTATTACGTCCTTTTTGATTTACCTTTAATAAAGGAATGCCTGTGACATCATAAGCCATGCCTCCTTCTGCGACAGGAACATCCTCCAGTACCGGTGAAATATCTTTTTCAGAAAGAGGGCTTTGTCCTGAACCGTTGAATTTGAAATATGGTGTCTTACCCACGACAAAATCAGTGGACATTGAGGATGAAAGCCATTTTTCTGAGTCAAATCCTCCAACGAGCATGTTCACTGCATTCAAAACTACAAGCGAAAGTGCCAGAGATGCAAATACAACAGCTGTTTTCTTCCTGTTCCTTTCTACATTTGCAACGGCCATCTGGGAGACACGTGCGCCTCTTGTTGCCTTTTCTTTTTTGCCTGAGATTTCTGCGTCATTAAACCTTAATGCCTCAATCGGAGATACTTTTCCCGCCATGCGTCCCGGCTTTGATACAGACAGCAGAACTGTAATCACTTCAAAAAAAGCAGATGCTATGAATACCAGCGGCGATGTACTTACAGTAAGAGACTTGCCGCCTATATTTGTTGTACTCAAAACGGCCGGTGTCAGTTTCGATCCAAGGAAATATCCCAGAATCAATCCTACAGGAATACCGACCAGACAGAGAACCACAGCCTGTGTCCTTATTATCCGTCTAAGCTGCTTTTGTGTGGTCCCGATGGTTTTTAGAAGTCCATAGAACTTTATGTCTGTGACAACGGAAATCTGGAAAACATTGTAAATGATAAGATATCCTGTAAGCATAACTAGAATCAGGAACAGTCCCATTGGGATAATACTCTCCAGTAAATCGCCGCCATCCATTGAAATTGACGTATACCCTGGATTCACGCCAAAACTTATGCTAGTATCAGAAGTCTTTTCTCCATATTCATATCCGCTTTCCTCTACAACTTTAAGCATTTTATTCCATGCATTAAAAGTGGAGGACAGCATAACGTCAAGATCCAGGACCTCTGATGAAAAATCTTTGGCATACTCCCTGGAGACATTGATGAAGTGCGCGGGACTCAGCGAGTCAAAAGACCAGTATCCTGCCAGAATAAAAGTATCTGTGTATTTGCTTTCTTCGTAGCTGCTGTAATTTATGCTGAAGGTCAGATCGATTTTTTCTCCGATGACAGGCTTGTAACCCAAAAGTCTCAGTGCCTCAGTGTCCATTACAACTTCATTTCTCGCCGCAGGCATGTGACCTTCCTCAAGCTCGATATAGGACCATTTTGCAGTATTGTCATCCATGAAGCTTATCTCTGCAGACTGGTTCTGAAATGTATCGTCTGCAATCAATCCAAGGACTATTCTTTCGCCATAGGCTTTTATAAGCTTGTGCCTGATAAGTTTTTCCGCCTGTTCCTCTGTTACCCTCTTGAATGTTCCGTGTGCACATCCGCCCAGCTGTCTTTGAACGCTTGTCTCGTATGAGGCGTTAATCGAAAGCATGATTGTAAAAAGGGATGTAAACAGTACGGCTGTAAGTATTATCGCTGCAATCGTGATGATGTTTCTTCTTCTGTTTGTAAAAAGACATCTTCCTGCAATTCTATATATGCATTTTCTATTATTGACTCTCATAATATCAGCCTCTCCTTTCCGCTTCTGATACAATATGGCCGTCTTCGATTCTGACGATCCTGTCTGCCAATTGGGCTATCTCATCGTTATGCGTAATCATTACAATGGTCTGTGAATATTTTTCCGCTGATATCTTTAGAAGGCTAAGAACATCCTGTCCTGTCTTTGAGTCAAGGTTACCTGTAGGCTCATCCGCAAGAATGATTGCAGGCCTGAATGCAAGTGCACGTGCTATTGCCACACGCTGCTGCTGTCCGCCTGAAAGCTGGTTGGGAAGTGCCTTTTTCTTTGCCGAGAGCATCAGGGTCTCAAGTATTTCATCGATATATGCCTTGTCTACCTTTTCTCCGTCAAGCTCAAGCGGAAGAACTACATTCTCATAGACATTCAGGACCGGCACAAGATTAAATGCCTGAAAAACAAATCCTATTTTCCTCCTCCTGAATATCGTAAGCTCGTCATCTTTAAGATTAAAGATATTCACTCCATTTATCATAACCTCACCGGATGAAGGCCTGTCCAGTCCTCCAAGCATGTGAAGAAGGGTAGACTTTCCACTACCTGATGTGCCGACTATTGCAAGGAATTCTCCCTTGGTGACCTCAAGGTTTACTTCGTCAAGTGCATGTACGCTGTTCTCTCCTTTGCCATAAATCTTTGTTAAATCTTTTGCTTCCAAAATACTCATGTCATAACCTCACTTATAAAAAAAGTGTGCAGAGCTTTACTCTACACACCGGATTATCACATAAGATTCTTTCCAGATTCTTTCGAAAAAAAAATAAATTCTTTCAGTTTTGAAAGATTTAAAACTATGCTTTGGGGCTTTTCATTTTTTAAGATAGACAAGGAATTCTGTTCCCTCGCCAGGCCTTGACTTAACCTTGATATATCCGCTTTCTTTGGTGATTATCTCACGGGCAAGATATAGTCCTATCCCGACACCTTCTTTTTCCCTGGAAGACTGAAGCCTGCCGAAACGCGAGAAAATCTTTGGGATATCTTCTTCTGCGATTCCTATGCCTGTGTCCTTTACGCTGATGCACGCAAACATCGGTGTTGGCTTAAACGATATTTCTATTCCGCCTTTTTCGGTATACTTTACGGCATTGTCCACGATATTGCTTACTGCCTCAAGAGTCCATTTGTAGTCAAACAAAGCTGTCTCGTTACCGTCTGAGACATGAAGATAAAGTCCTTTTCCTTCCGCTTTTGGACGCATTGCACTGCCGATTTCTCTTACAAGTCTTGAAAGATTCTCCGGCTTTGGCTCAAGCACCATGATCCCGTTCTCAAGTCGGGAAAGCTTTACAAGGGCATCAACAAGGAACCTGAGTTTTTCTGCCTCATTCTCTATGGCACCAAGGCTTTCAATCTGCTCTTCATTAAGCTCGGACTCTTTAAGAAGCTCGCTGTGAAGAAGCAGGTTTGCGATAGGCGTTTTAGTCTGATGGGAGATGTCTGAAATAAGTGTCTTGATCTTGTCGCGGTCTTTCTTTACATTGGCCGCAGAAAGTGACGATGACTGAAGATAATCAGCAAGTTTGGACTCCAGCCTGGAAATCTTTGCCTCACTGAATTCTTTTTCGCTAAAATCACCCCGGGTGGCTTCCTCCAGCATGTCCTGTATACGGCTCAGGATTTTTCTTGTACTTAATTCCTTGTAAAGGGCATATAGCAGGGAACATAAAGAGACTATGCCCGCTATGATCAAAAGCCATTTAGTCACTGCTGTTTACCCACGTATATCCAAGACCATACACCGTCTTGATATAATCCTTTGCATCAAGCTTGTCCCGAAGCCTTTTGACTGCCACAGAAAGAGCATTCTCATCAACATATTCTGCTCCGTCCGCCCACAGCCTGTCTACAAGCTTATCTCTTGAGAGCGTGATTCCCCTGTTGCCTACAAGCATTTTCAAGAGGCGCTGCTCAATCTTGCTCAGGTTAACTTCTTCTCCGGACACAGTAAACATCATCCTGTCAAAATCAAAATCATATTTATCGATTTTAATGACATCGCCTGTGGCAACCGATTCATGTTTTCTAAGCTGGGTGTCTACACGTGCCCTTAGAACCCTCAGGGAGAACGGTTTTGTTACATAGTCATCCGCTCCTAGTTCAAGGCCTTTTACAATATCTGAATCCGTGTCGTTGGCAGAAAGAAGGATAACCGGTACCGTAAGATTCTTTTCACGTATTTCCTTTACAAGATCAAGACCATTCCCGTCGGGCAGGTTGATGTCGAGGATTATCAGTGCTGGATTTGATAAAAAAATCTGATCTCTGGCACTTTTCAGGTCTTCGCAAGAGACAATGCTTCTGTCATCATCCTTAAGTGCCTTGCAAAGACCTTTGGCCAAATCTATATCATCTTCAACTATAACTATCTGAATAGTCTTTTGCATTTTTGCATCAAGTTGATTCTGCGGCTCCGGGTAAACCTATGTCTTTTCTGTAGAACATGGCGTCGAATGAGATAGTCCTCATGGCATTGTAGGCTTTGTTCCATGCACCGTCAAATGTGTCACCGTATGCTGAGCATGCAAGTACACGTCCTCCGCTTGTAACAAGACCTGTATAGTTTTCCTGAGTTGAATGATCTGAGCGGCGGTCAGAGATGGCGCCTGCAATGAACACTTTTGCACCGCTGGTCTCAAGCTCCTGTTTTTCTGCAAAGATCGGTATTCCCTTTTTGTATTCCCTTGGATATCCTCCGCTTACTGCAACAGGGGCAACCACATAGCCTTTTTTCCATTCAAGCTTGAATTTATTCAAATCACCGTTGATGATGGATTCACACATGCGTTCAAAATCAAAGCTCATAAGTGGCAATACTGCCTGGGTTTCCGGGTCACCAAGACGCACGTTGTATTCAAGGCATTTTGGTCCGTCCTTTGTAAGCATGATTCCAAAGAAAATGAATCCGCGGTAATCGTAGCCTTCCTCGATTAAGCCCTTGAGTGTAGGCTGAAGGATGTTCTTTTCAAACTGAGACTGAATAAGCGGTGTAACATCATCAACCGGGGAGACAGCTCCCATTCCGCCTGTATTCGGTCCCTTGGCTCCATCGCACAACCTCTTGTGGTCACGTGCCGGTAAAAATGGAAGAATCGTTGCGTTTCCTGCTTTTGCTGACTCTGGTGTTACGGAAACTGCAGCCAGGATAGAAATCTCTGTTCCACGCAGGTATTCCTCGATTACAACCTTTGAGCCTGCTTTTCCGACCCTGCCTTCCTCCATAAGCTCCCTGATGGCGTCACGGGCTTCCTGTAATGTCAATGCAACTACAACACCTTTGCCTGCCGCAAGACCGTCTGCTTTTATTACGATTGGAGCACCCTGCTGTTCGATATATTCAAGAGCCTTGTCTTTGTCATTGAAAGTGGCGCTTTTAGCACAGGCAACACCATATTTGGTCATAAATGCCTTTGCAAGGTGTTTGCTTGCCTCTAGCTGAGCCGCTGCCTGCTTTGCTCCAACGGTAGGAATGTCTGCCGCCCAAAATGCATCGGCAATTCCATCTGCAAGTGGATCTTCCGGGCCTATGACAGCCATTGTGCAGCCTTCATGCCGTGCAATCTTGACCGCTGCCTCCTTTAGGGTAGCTTTTGGATCAATATAATCGCAGTCAGAAGGAGATATATTACGGCACTTTGCCTCATGAGCAGTACCGCCGTTTCCAGGGACACAGATAATTTCAGAGACATACATGCTCTGGGCCAATTTCCAAGCAATAGTGTGTTCGCGGCCACCGTTACCAATAACAATTACTTTCATGGAATCAATTATAATTAAATAGAGTATTAAATTCAATATAAAAGCGAGAAATCGATAGGACTATTTGACAGTATTAAGAATATAAACTAAAATATAGGTATGGCTAATAGTTCGAATTTTTTTCAGAATATTATTTCCTCGATTTTTGGCTCTAATGATCCTGAGGTGCAGAAGAAAAAGCAGCTCAAGAATATTGCCAAGGATTTGTCCAAGTCAAAATATCATTTTTACAAATATAATGGGAACCTTGTGGATCCGTCCTTTGCAAAGTTGTTCTATGAAATCTACAAGGCCATTGCCCCGGCACAGGTCCTTTTTCAGAATGCCAATACCAATACGTTCAAGAATGTTGTCATCCGTTACATGATGGATGAGAAATCTACAGAGCTTTTGGAAAATCTGGATGAGAATGTGATTACACGTCAGGCTTCCACAATGCCTGTCAAGGAACTCCAGCGTAAAGTCCGTCTGGATCTTGAAGGTTTTCTTGCTCAGTTTGATTCTGCAAAAATACGGCAGGGTGACGATCTGTTCAACAAGCTGATTTTATTCGACAGCTTCTGTAAGTTCGACTATTACTACATGCTCAAGAAATTTGATGGCTTGATTAAAGAGCGTAATTTTGACTTGACTCCACATTTCAATGCAGTGTCAGG
>JAGADS010000146.1 GCA_017613485.1 Treponema sp. | reverse complement strand
ATGATGTTTTTGAAAATGAAGGCCCCGGAGGACCCCTTTTACAGAAAGCGACTGATTATCCTGAACGAAGCTCATCGTCAGGCCGGAGTCAAAAAATTCCTTTTCATTATATGATTCAATCATGTAACCGCGGGAATCTTTGAATGATTCTGGGATAAGCTCATAAAGCCCCTCAATTTTGAGACCATCTGCAAAACAGCCCTTTATCTGAAACGGCAAATTCAGGCCCTCCCGGCTATGAATTTCAAGTATTCCCCATAGCTAGTCTTATAGGTTGCCGCCATATCAAGGAGGCTCTGCCTGTCTATCCATTTGTTCCTGTAGGCAATTTCCTCTATGCAGCTTACATAAAGTCCCTGACGCTTCTGTATGGTCATGATGAAGTTGGAAGCTTCCATAAGACCGTCGTAGGTTCCTGTATCAAGCCATGCCATGCCGCGTCCAAGAAGTTCCACAGAAAGCTTATTTTGCTCAAGGTAAGCGTTGTTTACTGCCGTTATCTCAATTTCCCCGCGTGCAGAGGGTTTTACATTTTTTGCAATCTGAATGACCGAATTATCGTAGAAATAAAGTCCGGGAACTGCATAATTTGACTTTGGGTTCTGCGGTTTTTCTTCAATTCCTATAACTTTGTTTGAAGTGTCAAATTCAACCACACCGTATGCAGTCGGATCCTTTACCTGGTATCCGAAAATGACTCCGCCGCCTTCAGATTCGATTTTTGATACGGCGTCATGAAGAATATCAGTGAACGCTTGTCCAAAGAAAATGTTGTCTCCAAGCACCAGCGCCACGTTGTCATCACCGATAAACTTTTCGCCAACGATAAAGGCGTCTGCAAGTCCCCTTGGTTTGTCCTGAACTGCATATTCAAATTTCATTCCAAGCCATTTGCCGTCGCCCAGAAGTTCCTTAAAAAGCCCGATGTCCCTGGGTGTCGAAATAATAAGCACCTCGCGTATGCCGGAAAGCATAAGTACGGAGAGCGGGTAATAAATCATGGGTTTGTCATAGAGGGGCAGTATCTGCTTGGAAACAGCCTTTGTTATGGGGTACAGACGTGTACCCGAACCTCCCGCAAGAATTATTCCTTTCATAAATCCTCCTTTACTCCTTGTATCTCGTCGTATGCAAGGTCAAATTTTAATGTACTGTTGCACAAGTCTAGCTTGACCGTAACCCTCTGCCTCTTGCGGTTAACCTTTATGATGTTGCCCGCAAATCCCATAAGCGGACCGTCGGTAATCACTATCCGCATGTTCTCGTTAAAGTAAGCCTTGGAAATGCCCTGTACCTCGCCGAATTTTCTAAGGTTTGCAAGGTATTCAAGATCCTTTCCCTCCAATTGATGGATGTCGGTATTGGACGGAAGAAAATGGTAGAAACTTCGGTTCATGTGCGCCGCTTTTACCAAGCCGGGTTCCAGATGACGGATGGCAAGAAACACATATCCCGGGAAAAGAGCCTGCTCATATTCAAGCTTTTTGGAAGTACGCATTTTCTTCTTGAAGAAAAAAAGTTCGGCTGTGGCGTCAGATTCATGTAGAACCTTTTCAAAATCCGCCTTGAACGCCTCTTCCGCTCCCGTTTTAACCATTATGCAGTAATATTCCATACATCCTCAACAACAATAATTTTATATGGTTTAAGGTTTTATTGCAAGTATGAAAAGCGTTTTAAGGGGCTTGGAATGTTGACAGAAAGGGCTTTTTGGCTTAATATTTAAGGAAACATTCAGTTGTAACTGGCTGTGATGCACGTTAGGTGCGCAGACAAGTGCCTCGACCACAGGTCCCATATTGCACGGGCATAGTGCATTTCTACCGAAGGACGTTTTTTTAGGCGTTTTGTAGGAAAGGGAAGAGGTATATTTAAAAAATCATTCAACAATCATTTGGAGTAAAACATGTCTGACAAAATTGCATTGATTACAGGTATTACAGGACAAGACGGCTCGTTCCTTGCGGAATTCCTTTTGGACAAGGGCTATGAGGTCCACGGAATCATAAGGCGATCTTCTTCGTTCAACACGGGAAGGATTGAGCACCTCTACATCGCAGATTTGATTGAGGACATGCACAAGGCAAAGCCTGTTCAGCTCCATTACGGGGATTTGACGGATTCAGAAAGTCTGATACGCCTTATACGCGAGATAAAGCCGACGGAAATATACAACCTTGCGGCCCAGAGCCACGTAAAGGTTAGTTTTGACGTTCCCGAGTATACGGCAGACACTGATGCCACAGGAGTCTTGCGCATTTTAGAGGCAGTTCACTTTTTGGGAATGGAAAAGACATGTCGTATATATCAGGCTTCAACATCGGAACTGTTCGGTCTTGTGCAGGAAGTGCCGCAGAAGGAGACGACACCTTTTTATCCGCGTTCCCCCTATGCCGTTGCCAAGCTGTACGGTTTCTGGATAATGAAGAATTACCGCGAAAGCTACGGAATGTTCTGTTCCAACGGAATCCTTTTTAACCATGAGTCAGAGCGCAGGGGAGAGACTTTCGTCACAAGAAAAATCACTCTTGCCGCAAGCCGTATAGCCCAGGGATTCCAGAGAAAGCTTTATCTCGGAAACCTGAATGCCCTAAGGGACTGGGGCTATGCAAAGGATTATGTTGAATGCATGTGGCTCATCTTGCAGCAGGATAAGCCTGATGACTTTGTGGTTGCCACAGGCGAGCAGCACAGTGTCCGTGAATTCTGCCAGCTGGCGTTCAAGGAAGCAGGCATTGAGATAGAATTCAAGGGCGAGGGCGTAAACGAAAAAGGATATGACAAAGCCACTGGCAATGTTCTGATCGAGGTTGACCCCAAGTACTTCCGTCCCGCAGAGGTAGAAACTCTCTTGGGTGACCCGACAAAAGCCAAGACAGTCCTAGGATGGAATCCCACAAAAACCTCCTTCCCCGAGTTGGTTCACATAATGATGCAACACGACATGGAATACGTAAGGAATGAGAGAATTGTTAGGAATAGATAGGATAAATTAAGAATTAAGAATGCATAATTAAGAATTATGGTGGTTTTGTGAAAGATAAATCTGATAATGTTATTGTTGAAAAGTCCAAGGCTTTTGCCTTGAGGATAATCAAACTTTACACGT
>JAGADS010000145.1 GCA_017613485.1 Treponema sp. | reverse complement strand
CCATTTATGTAGGTTGAGAATTTTACCTCTTTTGTTGTATGCGACATCACGACATGAAGATAAGTATATGCCATGGTCATGACACCGTAAATAAAATAAACCAGGAACGGCACCAGAAAGGAAAGTGCGTTTCCAACAGAAGTCTGTCTTGGATAACCTGATCCAAAAAGCACCTGCCTGTAGCTGTTTATCCTGTCCGGGAGATAAATCAGAAAAACAACGGCTATTACCGTAAGGGTGGCAAGAACTGGAACTCCACGCCTTCCCTTGAGCTGCAGCCGTGCTATATACTTGTATTTTTGACGGTCAAACATTTTTTCTCCTGTCTGTAAAATGAAGTTTTATTGAATGATTTGATTATACCCCATTAAAAAATTCACGTCTAGGTGGAAGTGGAAAACTGAAAGTTGAGAACTGAGAGTTGAAAGTTGAGAGTGGAAATTTTCCCTTATTTTTTCTCGCTGATGAAAAGGCCTGCAATGGTGATTATGGCACCGGCCGCACCAAGAGGGGTTATTTTTTCCCCGAGTGCAAAGAAGGCAAAGACAATGGTCACGACGGAAATAAGATAGAGGCCACAGCTGATTTTGACTGTCCCGACAATCTGACATGCCTTGTTCCACGCCACAAAGCAAAGTCCGCTTGCCACCACACCAAGGAACAAAAGGTTCACCCAGTTGAGCAGTTTGGAGAATCGGGCTGCATTTACTGATGAATCAATTTCAAACGAGAATGCCTGCAATACAGAAGATGACGGCATGCCTCCTGCATTTGCATTTATGAAAATCCCCACATCGGCGATGACTGCCATGAACAAAACCGCAAAGAAGAATATGCGTCGGGTTGAGCAGATGGGGTCATATTTTCTTCTGTTGATTATTGAAATTATCATGGAATAAAAGCCCCAGCTTATGGCGGAAAGAAGGGCCAGAACATCGCCCTTGGGATTGAACTGGAGCCTGGTGCTACCGTTGAGGCAGACCAGTGTGACGCCGGTAATTGAAATGAAAAATCCGAGGATGAACCAGAAGGTGAGGTGCTTTTCCTTTAGGAAAATCTGGCTGATTATGGCGGTAAAGAGGGGGCAGATGCTGACGATTACGCTCACGTTGGACGCATTGGTAAAGTGAATCGCAATGTTTTCCATCAGCTGATAGAAGATGATTCCGGTAAGGGCCGCAAGCGCAAAAAGGATGTTGTCGCGCATTTGAATTTTTTCAGTTTTGGGATGAATTATCCAGAGACCAACAAAGGCAAGAATCACACGGAAGAAAAGAATCTCGGCAGAAGAGAAGTCTGCAAGCAGATATTTCGTGCTTACAAAAGTAATCCCCCAAAATAAAATGGTAGTCGCGGCAAGGATGTAGCCAAAAACTTTTCCTGCGCTAGAGCCATGGTAAAACGTCTTCATAATGCGAAACTATATCACTTTTTCAAATTTCTCGCCATGGGATGCGTCACCCTTTTGTAAGTGTCAGCCGATGTACAAGAGTCTTGGCAAGGTCCAGATCCTCCGCTCGCAAATGACGCAGGTCATGGACAATTGCGTTTATTTCCTTGTTTTCCTGCATCTTAGGCCCCTCAATCCCGGTCACCAGGTATTCCACGCTCACCCCCAGGACCCGTGCGATTTTTACGGCGGTTTCGGCGGAAGGTGTGCTGCCCAATTTGATTCCCTGTCCTATATTCGTGAGGCTGAATCCACATTCCTTGGCAAGATACGTTCTATTTAGTCCCTTATAATCCAATTCTTCGTCAACTCTTCGCCAAAAATCACTCATAACCACAATAATCTAAGAAATTTCTGATTTTTTCGCCAAAAACTGTGTTTTTTCTGACTTTTTATGATATACTCAGTAATTACTGACTTTTTGTTAATAAATCAGAATATTCCTAGTGGGAAAGGTTATGGACAAAGGAAACATCGGTAACAGATTTCCATTTGGACTTTCTTTTTCCAGATTTCTGCCAAATGCACAACGAGGGATTTATGGCTACAAAATTTCTTACAAATACCAGCAAGGACAATTCCCTTTCTGAAAGAATAAATTCTTTAACAAAAACCAGCTCAAAATTGGATTTTCTAGTCGGATATTTCTTTTTTTCAGGATTCTGTGAGATTTCTAAGGATTTAAAAGACAAACAGCTTCGCATCTTGATAGGCATGGATGCCGAAGTCGATTTGAACAACTGCATTGTAGAATATACAACAAGTGGCAAGACTGATGACGACCATGTTAAAAAAGAAATTATCAGAAAAAAATATTATGACAGCTTAAAGAAAATAATAAACAAGTCCAACCTCATGGACTCAAGGGATTTTGAAAAATCATATCATGTTTTTTGTGAAAAGCTGGAAAACGGTACACTTGAAGTAAGAAAAACAAAGGATCCGAATCATGCAAAGATGTATCTGTTTTACATCAAGAATCGTGAAAACAATCTTGACGAAAGCAAACTGATTGTTGGCTCAAGCAACTTTTCAATTCAGGGCTTTAAGGCTCGGAATGAAATAAACGTTTATTTGCAGGATGATAATGATTTTAAAGATGGAAAAGAGATTTTCGATGCTTTATGGGAAGATTCAATTTCTTTGGTTAATCAAGACAACAAAGATGAGTTCAAATCCCTAGTCCTTGAGCATACCTGGCTTGAAACCCTTCCAACTCCATATCTGATGTACGTGCGCGTATTATATGAATACTTTAAGGAAACAAAGGATTACATCAAAACTCCTAAAGAGATTACCCACGACAGGATGAATCAGTTTTTTGACGTCTCATATCAGGTTGACGCAATACGGGAAGGAGTTGCAAAGGTAAAGAAACATTCCGGCTGTATTGTTGCTGACGTCGTAGGACTCGGAAAATCTGTTATTGCCAGTGCCATTGCCGCAAACCTTGATAAAAGGACAATAATCATTACACCGCCGCATTTAAAGTCTCAATGGACGGATTATGCCGCTGATTTTGGCTTGAGGGGATGTAAGATTTATACTTCGGGTAAACTTGAAGAAGCCGCTTATGAAAATAAAAACTATTCCGATTTGGTAATCATCATAGACGAAGCCCATCGATACCGTAGTGAGAATACGGAAGCGTATGGTTATCTCCATCAGCTTTGTGCTGGAAACCAAGTCATCCTTCTTTCGGCAACTCCATTCAACAACAGGCCGGAAGACATATTCTCCTTAATTAAATTGTTCCAGATTCCGGCACGCTCTACAATTCAAACTGTAAACAACCTTTCAGACCAAATGGCGGTACTTGCCAAAGAATACGATGACTTGAAAAAAGAGCACAGAATAAAAAAATCAACAGAAAAAGAGTTTAATGAAAAGTCCAGTGAACTAGCTGAAAAAATACGAGCTATTCTTGCGCCCGTCGTCATAAGAAGGACCCGAGTTGATTTGGAAAAACTAGATGATTATCAGGCGGATCTAAAGGCTCAAAACATTTTGTTTTCAGATGTAAAACCTCCCAAATCACAGAACTATGAACTGGGAGACCTTTCAGATTTGTATATACAGACTTTGGAACAGCTTACAAACGAAGAAAGTGGATTCAAGGGAGCGCGTTACAAACCCCTTACATATCTAAAATTTGAATCTAAAGAAAAGTCTAACCTTGATAAAAAGCTTGTCAAAAAGTATTCGCAGTATTTTGATGATGTGGAAAACTTCAGTTCCGGTCAGAGGAATATGGCGGAATTCATGAAGCAGCTTTTGGTAAGACGTTTTGAAAGCTCCAAGTACAGTTTTATTCAGACGCTTAAAAACACAAAGAAATCCATGGATACATTGCGCCGATGGTTTGTAGAATTTGAAAGAATACCTATGGCAAAGAAAGCGAAACTTCCTGATGTAGATGACCTTAAGGCAATTCTAGGAGATGACGAGGACGGTCTTTTTTCCGGTACCGATGAAATATTCCAATGCACCATGTCAAAGGAAAATCAAAAAGGAATTTGGTATATCGATGCAGCCGATGTAAGGGAAGATTTTATAAAGGACTTGGATTCTGACATCAAGCTTATAGACGGGTTTCTTTCACAGTGGGAAAAGATTGAAAATGATCCAAAACTAAAATCCATAGAATCAAAGATAAAATCATCCTTAAAGAAAGAACCTGACAGAAAGGTCATCATCTTTACAGAATTTTCTGACACTGCAGATTATCTGACAGAAAATTTCAAAAAAGATGGCCTTCAGGTAATGATGTATTCCTCCAAGGTAGCATCTAAAACCAACAGGGATCTAATCCGCTCAAACTTTGATGCCGGTTATCCAAAAGAATTACAAAAAGACGATTACGATGTCCTTGTGGCAACTGATGCAATCTCCGAAGGATTCAGCCTTCATAGGGCAGGAACAATCTACAACTATGACATTTCTTATAATCCTACAAGAGTCATTCAGCGAGTGGGCCGAATCAACCGAATAAACAAAAAAGTATTTGACGAGCTTTATATTTACAACTTTTTTCCAACTGCAACCGGAGAAGAAATCAGCCACACGGCAGAAATTTCAACTTTTAAGATGAAACTCTTTCAAGCCATCCTGGGAGCCGACACAAAAATCCTTACAGAAGATGAGACAATTGAAGGCTATCTTGGCAAAGAATTTACGGATGCACAGAACAATGCAAATTCCGCTTCTTGGGATGTTGAGTTTAAAAACGAACTTTCTGCCATCCGGAAAAATGAACCTGAAATTCTGAACGCCGCAATCGACTTGCCGCAAAGATGCAGAATCGGACGTAAAAATGTAAATTACAACCTTTCAAGGCAGGATTTACTTTCGCAGGAACTTTTTGAAGACATACAGGAAAAAGGGGTGCTTTTGTTTTCTAAGAAAGGAGATTCCTTTAGATTCTGTTTTACTGCTCAAGACGGCTCAACAACCATGGTCAGTCCACAGCAGGCATTGACTTTATTTAAATCCAAGAAAGATGAAAAAGGCTACACAGTTTCCGATGCTTTCTACCCGATGTACGAAAAGGCAAAGACAGAAAGCGGACTTGTAAAGTCATCCATAAGAAACAGTCAGACAAGCCAGGATGCCTGTAAAAATTTGGGATTCTTAAAAAACTCCGTCCAAAAAGAAAGTGACTCAGAATATTTGGAAGCAATTATGGATGCCATCAGCTGGGATTCCATACCTGAATTCTATGTAAGAAAAATCTCCCGCATAAAGGTCAAAGATGCAGATGCTTTGGAGCAAATAAAAGAAATCATCCCGGCTTCATATCTTAATTCACTAATTGAAAAAGAACATAAAGTTGGTTCAGAACCAGAGACCATATTACTAGCAGAAGAGCTTAAATAGGAGAACATGAGGCATGAAGACATTTGAAGTAAAACAGGACTACGACCCCAAAACGTTTGCAGATTTTATTTATGATTTTCTTCCAGAGGATTATTCCCCAAAAAAACAGCAGGCTTACTTTGATTACACAAATATAGAAGAAGGTTATAAGCTTGGAACATGTAAAAGCCTGAATCTTGATGTATATGAATTCCGGACAAAAAGCAAAAGGGATCCGCGAGTTACCCTCACACGGGAAGTAGTATCCCTCATGAAAAAATACGGTTACAACCAAAATGCCCTGGTAGTCTTTTATTCAAACAAATCACACAACTGGCGTCTTTCACTTATCACAACAGATTATGAAGTTGTAAATGACAAAGTAAAACCTCTTTACTCAAACCCAAGAAGGTTTTCATTTAGACTAGGAGCAGAATGTAAGGCACATACTCCACAGACAATGCTATTTAAAAAGGGGCCCATAAACAGGCATACAGAAAACGGCAGGGAAATAACGGTTCTAGAAGATTTGAAAAGCCGTTTCGCCTTGGAAGTTGTAAGCAAGCAGTTCTTTAATGAATACAAAGTGTTCTACGAAGATTTTGTCCAATACATAACTGGAAACCGTTATGTGAAAACCGGCAAAAAGGGAAAATACGAGCGGAAGTCTGTAAGCAAGGAAAACACAAAGATATTCAGTCAATTCAAAAAAATCGCTTGCGGTGATTATGACCTTGCATGTAAATATGTCCGGGACTACGTAAAGAAGTTTATGGGCCGTCTTGTATTCCTCCAGTTTCTTCAGAAAAAAGGCTGGTTGGGAGTTGAAGAAAATGATTCTTGGGGAAGAGGCAACAAAAATTTTCTCATGTATTTGTTTTCATCCACAAAATACAAAAATGACTTTTTGAAAAAAGTTTTGGAACCGCTTTTCTTCGGCATGTTGAACACGGATATAAGGGACAGAAAAAAAATTTTCAACTCTAAAGAATGGGATGTAAGTTTACTTGATGATTTTAAGCAGATTCCGTATTTAAACGGAGGTCTCTTTGAAGATGACATTCTTGATTCCATAGACATCAAATTTCCAAAGGAAATGTTTTCTAATCCGGCAAAGGCAGAAAAGGAAAGGACATTCAACGACAAAAAGGACTGGACAAAAGAACCCTATCCTTTTACAGAAAGCTGTGGCCTTTTGGATTTTTTTGCCCGATACAACTTTACGATTGACGAAACAGATCCTGCTGACATGGAAATTGGTGTTGAGCCCGAAATGCTTGGCAAGATTTTTGAAAACCTGCTTGAGGACAACAAGGACAAGGGAGCATTCTACACTCCAAAGGAAATCGTCCAGTACATGTGTCGTGAAAGCTTAATTGCATATCTTGGTGACAACGACAAAATCCGCTCACTTGTGACAAATCATGTTGCAGATTTTAACGATACAGAAAGGAAAGAGCTTATACAAAAACTTAAATCAGTAAAAATATGCGATCCAGCAGTAGGTTCCGGAGCCTTTCCCATGGGCATGCTAAATGAACTCTTTGCCTGTCGCCTTGCTCTGGGAGAAAATGAGGATGCGGCAGAAATTAAAAAACAGATAGTAAGGGAAAATATTTATGGCGTTGATATAGAAAAAGGTGCCGTTGACATTGCCCGACTACGTTTCTGGCTTGCAATTATCGTTGATGAAAAAGAACCCATTCCACTCCCCAACCTTGACTACAAAATCATGCAGGGCAACAGTCTTCTTGAAAGCTACGAGGGAATAGATCTGAGCAAGCTGACAAAAAGCAACGATGAACTTTTTGACAACGCGGAAATCATTCAGCAGCTCCGGGATGCAATTGACGGATTCTACATTCCAAGCGACCACATTGCAAAGGCAAAAATCCGAAAGCAGATTCGTGAAAAAGTAATTCAGCTTCTGAAAGACCGACAGCTGCCGCCCGCCACAATAAAGAAGCTTGAGTCCATAGACTTACACTCAAACAGCGACTTCTTCCTCTGGCACACCTGGTTCAGCGACGTATTCAACCGCCCTGATAAAAACGGATTTGACATCGTGATTGGGAATCCACCGTATGGTGCATCACTATCAGAAGAAAACAAAATAACCTTCAAAACTCTATACTCTGATGTTCACATGAGAACTCCTGAATCCTTTTGCTATTTCATATCATTAGCTTTTAAATTAATTAGAAAAGAAGGCATTGCATCATTTATCACTCCTAATAATCTTTTTTATCAAAACGAAAATCAGAAGACAAGAGAGCTTTTAATGTTTTCAAATACATTGTTAAGAGCAATAAACCTTGGTGATAATGCATTTGAAAACGCTGATGTACCGACTGGAATTTTTATTTCGAAAAAAATAAACCAAACCTCATCTTATAAAATTCATTACTCAGATTATAGGGAAAAAAACATTGAAACAATTGATTGGGTTTCTAGTATTATCAAACTTGATACAGAAAAACAGAGAAAAATTCCGGGTTTTGTTCTAGGAATGTCATCTGAAGGAATCAGTTTATTTGATAAAATAAAATCAAATGGTGATTTACTAGATCCATTACTTGAAGAAATGGCCTGCGGTATTTCGACTGGTGGAAATAAAATCTTTTGCATTGACAAAAAGGAAGCTCAAAAACATCGTCTTGAGAAAAAACATTTATATAAAGTATTGAATGGATATGAAATGGATAAATACGTTATAAAAAGTGACAATAAAATAATAATCTATACAACAAGAGATTTTGATATAGAAAACAATCCTAATATCGAAACCTATTTACTCCCATTTAAATCAAAATTGTCAAAACGCAGTGAATGCAAAACAGGCATCCTACCATGGTATTCTATGAATCGTTCTAGATATGAAAAATTATTTTTAGAACCAAAAATTATTTTCCGACAAACGTCAGATTCCATACGATGCACTTATGATGAGGATGGATGGTTTGTAATTGATAGTGTCTTAGTATTGAAATTGAATTCCAATAAATATGATTACAAATATATAACTGGTGTATTAAACTCAAAAGCTACAAATTATTTATATAAAAATTTCACCCAAGAAAAAGGTAGAGGGTTTGCACAGGTAAAACCAATAAATATTCGAAAGCTATATATACCTAAGATACAAAAAAATCAACAACAACCCATCATCGCCCTAGTCGATAAAATCCTTGCCGCAAAAAAATTGGACATCAACGCCGACACATCAGACCTCGAGTCCCAAATCGACGAGCTAGTCTACACCCTCTACAACCTGACGGAGGAAGAAAAGAACATCATCCGAGGAAGCTAACCCATATCTGGAAACGGCGTAGCCGTTTCGAATCCGTGTGACAAACTTTCAACTTACAAAAAAAATCAATCTCTACGCTAAAACATAATGCAATTCTCTTCTAAATGTGCTATACTGTAGATAGATTTTAGAGTGGAGGTTGCGACATGATGACAGCAGTAAAAGCGTATTATGATGGGAAGAACTTTATTCCCCTTCAACATTTTGATTTTAAGCCACGGCAGCAAGTCCTAATTGTTGTGGACGAAAACGAAGATGAAGAAACTCCAGCAGAGAAGTTCTTAAAGCTTTCATGGGAAGGAGACGAAAGCGCAGAAGAACTTCTATCCGTTTTAAAGCCAATCATGAAAAATCAGTTAGTTTAATATGTCTACAACCTGACGGAGGAAGAAAAGGACATCATCCAAGGAAGCTAACATCCAATTCAGAAAACAACGTCACCTCTTTAGAACCCCAGAAAATCTCTCAACTCTCATCTTTCATCTTTCACTCTTCCACTTTCAACTCCCCTATCTTGTCTAAAAGCCCAAACTGGGGTACAATGAAAACATGAAAGCGATTATTACTGTTGTTGGCTCCGATAAGGTCGGAATTATTGCCAGGGTCTCAGCATTTTTGGCAAACCATTCTATTAATATTGATGACATCACACAGACCATCCTCAGCGGCAATTTTGTCATGATGATGATGGCGGACATGTCTAACTCTGACATTTCAGTTGACGAGGCACGCAAGCTTCTTACCGAGGAAGGACATGCACTTGGTGTAGAAGTGAACCTGATGGCAGAAAAAGTCTTTACCGAGATGCACCGTATTTAGACTTAGCTTTTAATGCCCTGTAACCTTAATTCTAGAAAATGTTTTAAAAGATTGGACAATTTGGAGATTTTGCTCTATAATTGTTTATATTGAGAGCTTCGAAAGCGTTGTTTACAACGAAAGGAGGTAAAACATGAAAAAACTTATTTCTATTTTTGCTGTATTTACACTGGCTGTCTGTTCAGGTCTTGCTCAGAGTGCATCTGATCTTTTTGCACAAAATGAAACAGTCTCCATCACTTCAACTGGAAACACCGGCAACTCAAGTGCAGAGACACCGGCTATGGAATTGCCAGAGGAACTTCTTGATGCACTTAAAAAGCCCTGGGAAAATGCAGAATCCATTTCACAGCTTACTGCAGGCTATACCGTGGGAGAAAAGAACACAATTTACAATGAATTCGAAAAATCCAAAGGCAAGGCTATCGGTCTTAACTGGCTTGGCTTCGGTATAGGATCCTTTACACAGGGAGACGGTCTGGGCGGTGGTCTTGGATTAACCTTTGACCTGCTCGGTTATGGCTCAATGCTTGTGGGAGGCGGAATGTTCATAGTAGGAGTTGTTATCCTGCCATGGGTCGCTATTGCAGAAGGAGCTGCCAACGGAAGTGGAAGTGGCAGTGGAAGCGAGAGCGGAACAAGCTCTGGGGAACTGGAAGCTTTACTTAACGCTGGCATCGGATTATTTGCAACAGGTTGTATTTTATGGCTTGGAAACAGAATCTTCGGAACAATCAGGCCGATATGCTTCCAGAACAAATACAACAACAGCCTCAAGGCAGCACTCGGTATAAATGATACGGAAGTCAGCTTTGTGCCTGTCATTGATCCAATCAAGTCACAATACGGACTATTAACACACATTACATTCTAAATAATATAAAGAGGATTTTATGGAACTGGAAACCAAATGCATTCAGGCCGGATACACGCCGAAAAACGGAGAGTCAAGGATGATTCCTATCGTCCAGAGCACTACATTCAAATACGACACAAGCGAGGACATGGCAAAGCTGTTTGATCTGGAGGCAAGCGGTTATTTTTACACAAGGCTCCAGAATCCCACAAACGACTATGTGGCCGCAAAACTCACTGAACTGGAAGGAGGCACGGCAGGAATGCTCACCTCCTCAGGACAGGCCGCAAACTTTTTTGCAGTGTTCAACATTGCAAGCTGCGGGGACCACGTAATCGCTTCCTCTTCAATTTACGGAGGAACATTCAACCTGTTCAACGTGACCATGCGCAAGATGGGAATTGACTTTACCTTTGTTTCTCCCGATGCCACGGACGAGGAACTGAACGCCGCATTCAAGCCGAACACAAAATGCGTTTTCGGTGAGACTATCGCTAATCCGGCACTTACGGTTTTTGACATAGAGCGTTTTGCCAAGGTTGCACATGCCCACGGTGTCCCCCTGATTGTTGACAACACTTTTGCCACACCCATAAACTGCCGTCCGTTTGAATGGGGATGTGATATTGTGACCCACTCAACCACAAAATATCTTGACGGACATGATGCAGGTGTCGGTGGAGCCATAATCGACTCAGGCAAATTCGACTGGATGGCACATAAGGATAAATTCCCAGGCCTTTGTACACCGGATGAGTCATACCACGGAATCACATACGCAGAGAAATTCGGAAATGCCGGAGCTTTCATCACAAAATGCACCGCACAGCTTATGAGGGACTTCGGTTCAATTCAGGCCCCGATGAACGCATACCTTCTGAACCTTGGAATTGAATCCCTTGCAGTCAGGGTAAAGCGTCACTGTGAGAATGGTCTTGCAGTCGCCCAGTTCCTTTCTAAGCACGACAAGGTAAGCTGGGTAAACTATCCGGGACTTCCAGACAACAAATACTATAAGCTTACACAGAAATACATGCCGAACGGTACATGCGGAGTAGTTTCTTTTGGAATTAAAGGCGGAAGAAAGGCAGCAGAAGAATTCATGAAGCACCTTAAGGTGGCAATGATTGCAACCCACGTAGCCGATGCCCATACCTGCGTTCTTCATCCAGCTTCAGCCACACACCGTCAGCTTTCGGATGCGGAGCTTGAGGCATGTGGAGTAAGCCCGGATCTTATACGCTTCTCTGTCGGAATAGAGAACATCAAGGACATTACCGACGACTTGAACCAGGCACTTTCATTTGTCTGATAAGAACATAACCTGTCATAATCGGGGGCTGCTGTCATTATCGGGCTTGCTTGTTTTCACAACGAAGTTTCGAGTGAGCTGCGCTGCAAGTAGACCCGATAATCTCTATTTTGCATGATGTATTACAATAGATTGCCGTGTCGAGCACGGCAATGACATTGGGCGAGTCCGACAATGACAGTGATTTGTAAAACTCAATATTTGCCTAATTGTATTTTCCTGCCTGGGCATTCCACATCTCGGCATACTTTCCGTTATTTGCCAAAAGATCTTTGTGCTTTCCCTCTTCTATTATGCGGCCTTCCTCAAGCATTATGATTCTGTCTGCATCTCTTGTAGTTGAAAGCCTGTGAGAAATGTAGAAGACAGTCTTACCCTTTGCGGCGGTCTCCATTGCCTTGTTAAGCTCATATTCCGCGATGGGATCCAATGCACTGGATGGCTCATCCATGATAAGAATGTCAGCATCCTTGTAGAACGCACGTGAGATTGCAACCTTCTGGCTTTCTCCACCGGAAAAATCCACGCCCTTTTTGTCAAACTCTGTCGTAACCTGGGTAAACAATCCGTCTGGAAGAGATGCCAGCTTTGAACCGAAACCTGCGTCATCAAGTGACTGTGTGATTTTATCAGCGTGACTCTCAAGCTCCTCTTTTTTCATGTCATCCATCACGACATTTTCTGCAAGCATCGCCCCGAACATCTGGTAATCCTGGAATACAACACCTATGCGCTTATGGTAATCATTCGGCTTAAGAGTGCTTACGTTTTTTCCGTGATAGCTGATTGTTCCGCTGGAAGGATCATACAGCCTCATCAAAAGCTTAATCAGCGTCGTCTTTCCCGCACCGTTGTAACCTACGATTGCAATGTGCTCTCCGGGTTTCACAGAAAGCGATATGTCATCAAGAACATTCCTTCCGTTCTCACCATACTTAAAGCTCACGTGATCAAGCACCAGTTCTCCGGCTCCATCTGGAACAGGATCTCCCACATCATTTTTAAGGCGTGGCTCATAGGCAAGGAAAGAATGAATCTTATCCACAAACATGCTGTTCTCATGTGCCTTTGGTCCAAGGTCTGCAAACTTACCCATGCTTCCACGCAAGCTTCCGGTCCTGTTAAAGAGAATCACCGCGTCACTGTAGTTTATGCTGTGAAGAACCGCCGCCTTATATACAAGATAGGTGACATACAGTCCGTCAATCAAAAAGTCTCCTACTCCATAATCCTTAAGGAACTGAAACCATACACGCTTTCCTGCGACTTTCTTGTGCTCACTGATAATCTCATCATTGGCTTCTGCAAACTCTTTTTCAAGCTGAGTACCCGCATTGGGATGAAGCCTTAGTTCCTTTGCATAATCCTTTAGGTAGAAGACACGGCTCACATAATCACGCTTACGCATGTGCGGATTGACTGCAAGACGGTTATCGTAATTCACCTTGTTGATTTTCTTTGAGACAATAAAGCGGAAAATAAACGACGCAAGGACAAACACGACACCGACAGGATCCAGCACAAGGAAGAATATACCTGTCGTAAACAGAGTTGTAAGAGCCTGAACCGCCATATTCAGAAGATCAAGGAAACGGTCTATGGCGGCCTCGGACTCAGAGACGCTCAGGACAAAGTCATTGTAATATGCCGGGTCATCGTAGCAGTAAAGGTCAATTTTAGAGGCCTTTGCAAACATCTGCTCCTTTAATGCCCTGTAAAGCCGAGGTCTGCACTTGAATTTCCAGCTGTAGCAGTAAAAGCCGTCGGGGATTATCTGAATCATGTTGATAAGAAGAATTATTCCTATGTAGAAAAGCACCTTTGTAAACGGCTCGTGGAATTCAGCACAGCGAAGGACATAGCGTATTCCAAGGACATGCTCAAGAAAAATCATTCCCTGATAGCGGAAGGCATCGTATAGGTGATAGATCATGAAGCCGGGACATGTCTTAAAACAAAGCTTCCAGAGGAATATCTGATTTTTAAGGACCGTGCTTGCGGATTTGTTTTTTGTTTTGCTTTTCATGCCCAGATTCCCTCCTTCTGCTTGGTTTTATCGGCAAGATAGTTTTCTGCCTGTTTCTGATACATGTCAGCGTAAAGGCCATTTTTCCTCATCAGCTCGCGATGTGTTCCCTCCTCCAGGACATGACCGTTTTCAAGAAGAAATACATGGTCTGCATTCTGCACCGAAGAAAGCCTGTGTGATATAAAGAGAAGAGTGTTTTCCTTACATGCCTTTAGTATGTTGTCAAAGAGCCTGTATTCTGCAATCGGATCCAGTGCACTGGAAGGCTCGTCAAAAACCTTAACCGGACAGCGTCTTGCAAATGCCCTTGATACCACAATCTTCTGGAATTCACCGCCGGAAAGGACAGCTCCCTCGTCATCAAACTCACGGGTCAGCGTAGTGTTGATTCCATTTTTAAGCGACATCACTTTTTCATAGACACCGGAAAGTTTTAGTGAATCCGTTACAATCTGCTCCCTTTCATTTTCCTGTATCTCCTCTCCAAGCGTAACATTGTCTGCTACACTCATCGAGAACATCCTGTTGTCCTGGAAAGCCGTTGCAAAAAGAGCACGGTATTTCTGAAGGTTATACTCCTTGATGTTGTGTCCGTTTAAAAGAACCTCTCCCTCTGTGGGATCATAGAAACGCAAGAGCAGCTTGATGATAGTAGATTTTCCTGCTCCGTTGTGTCCGACCAGTGCATAGGTTTTTCCACCGTCCAGCTTCATGTTCAAGTCAGTAAGAACAGGAATGTCCTTGTAAGAGAAACTTACATTGCGGAATTCAATGGAATCAATCTTTGTACCCGGATCCGTACCGTCATAGTCCTCCGGAATCTTTTCCTTATATTCAAGAAATGAACGCAGGTAATCAACAAAGAGTCCGTTCTTGAAGCAGTTGGTGACAGAGTCCGTAAAACCGATAAGGATCCATGTCGTGGAAACCATCATGCTTGTTATGACCGCAAGCTGAGCAAGAGACATTGTCTCATTCACCAGAGTACGGTAGGCTCCATAAACCAGAAGCCCCTCAAAGATGAACGAGAAAGTGAACATTACCCAGAACCAGTGATAGCATACAGATTTTCCGATGTACTTCTTGCAGACATCCGCTACCCCGGTAATGGCCTCTGTATACTGCCGCTTGAGAAGGTTGAATATGTTCGTGAGCCTGATTTCCTTGGCATAATCCTTCAGGTACATGATTCTGTTTATGTAATCTATGCGGCGGTTATAGGGTGCCATATCAGTCTGACGTTTGTATTCAAGATGATTGATGAGGCGGCGGAAAATGAAGTTACCGATTATCGGGAAAAGTATGAATGCAACAGAGAGCTTGTCCACCTGGAACATAAAGATGAACGCAAATATGCTTGCTATAAAGCCAAACACAACGCCAAAAAACGTATCGACGGTTTCTATCATCCTTGTGTCGGCATTCTTCATTGCAAGAGTGTATTTATCGTAGAAGTCCGCATTCTCAAAACATTCAAGCTCCACATTGCGGGATTTCTTGAACAGCTTCTGATACAGCTTTTTGTTCACCTCGGCCTGGGCAATCGGTACCACCTTGCCGTTAAGATAGCTTGAGTACAGGGCTACGGAGGCAAATACAGCAACTGTGATTCCCAGAAAAACCATCAGCGTGGAAAAAGGCTTACCTTCCTGAAGGGCATTGATGACATAGCGCATGAAAAACGCACTGTAGAAAAGCCATCCACCATAACCAAGAACAGAATTGACCGCCTTATGGACAACAAGCCTGGGACAAATCTCCCAAAGCAGCCCCATTGCATAGACATTGTTCTTTATGGCACTTATCCGTTTTTTATCTTCCTTTTCTTTTTTTTGATGCATTACATTTCCCTTATCTTTTTTTATTTCTGAACTCGAATTACATTTTCTTAATAAGAACCCAGCCCTTATCGTTCAACATTACATTATTTTATTCTAAAGTTTTATGACATTTTATTCAATTGGTAAATCGATTCCGAAATATGGAGAATCTTGGTGGAGTTCCAGAATTTTGTCCAGAGGTTTATCTGAATATTTGAATATTCTGTCCCTATATTCAAATCTAATCTTTATGTCGTCAATTTCAATTCTTCGTTTTTTTGATAATTCCAAAAATGTTTCCTCCTGATCCAAGCCTAAAAACCTACGTCCAAGCAAACTCGCAGCAATTCCTGTTGTGCTTGAGCCTGTGAACGGATCCAATATCCAGTCATTTTCTTTTGTTGAGGCGAGAATAATTCTTGCAAGTAAGGGAAGAGGTTTTTGAGTCGGGTGCTTTCCGCAAGATTTTTCCCATTTTGCAATTGCCGGAAGAGCCCATAAATCTCGCATCTGTGTACCACCGTTTATTTCTTTCATAAGCTCATAATTGTAGTAATGAGTGACTTTTTTATTTTTGCGTGCCCATAGAATAAACTCCGTTGAATGAGTAAAAAACCTGCATGAAAGATTCGGAGGAGGATTTGTCTTTGCCCATGTAATGCAGTTGAGGATTCTGAAATCAAGTTCATTTAACATCTGTGCAACAGAGAAAATATTGTGATAAGTTCCGCTAATCCAGATTGTACCGTTTTCCTTAAGTTTTTCACGGCAAAGAGAAAGCCACTTGCGGTTGAACTCATTATCCTTGTCAAATCCCTGTGATTTATCCCAGTCACCTTTGTTTACACTCACCTGCTTACCGCTCTGAACAGAAATGCCTCCATTTGAAAGAAAATAAGGCGGATCGGCAAAAATCATGTCGAATTGAAAATCTATGTTCGGAAGAAGCTCCAGACAATTGCCTTTGGCGAGAGTAAAATCTTTATTTTCTGAACGATAATAAGCCGTGATTGGAATAAAATCTCTCCTTATCTATGTGTTGCAGTTGAAATAATTTTGTAGATATCTTTATGTTCTTTTAATTGCTCTAACAATGTTTTGAACATATAAGCTTTGTGATAATTCGTCTTTTCTTGAACCATCAGCAATTTGGCGAGTAAAATCAAAAATTTAATGCTGTATTCACCGTGTTTGGCAAGATTTTGATATTGTTTTGCCTCTTTATTAACTTCATCCAACAATTCATTTGTTTCTAACAATTCAGCACGGTCACGTTCAGATAACAATGGAGTTACGGAATTCCAGTATTGCAATAAAAAATCCAAAAACTCATTTGTAGCTTTGGGATTTTCGTTTTGCTTTATCAAAATGTCTACAGCCCAATGTATATGCTTTGGAGTTCTGGGGCGTGTCCATTCACTATTCAGCAACTGCTTATATCTGATAATCATATCGAATTTAGATAAAGTTCCTTGATAAACTCCGATTTGAAAATGGTCATTTACAGGAAACTGAGTTAGTAAAGGAAGTTTTTTACCTTTTACACTTATAAAATCAGACATTTCTCTTTTGCTCATTTTTCTCACCTTATCTAAACACTCTTTCCATTACACCGTTTTCCATATCTGCAATACAATAGATATGCTCCATCACATCGAATGTTTCCTCAAGATTATGTCTAGCACTCCACCAGCCGCTACCGTCTGTAAACCACACGAAAGATACACCATCAATTGTCGCGACTTCCTGTGCAAGTGTCTTGTAGCTTCTTGCTGTTTCGTTCAGTTTAGAACCGCCACCACCATAGAAATTTGTTTCAATCACATAAATCTGATTTTTAGTTTTTACAACGTAATCAAAGCGTTTTTCCATTTTTCCCTGATTAGAGATTGCAGACAAGTCAATATCCCATTTTTCAGAGATTTCATGGATATACATTTCTTTGAAATAGTTCTTATCTTTCTCAAACCCTGCCTTTTTTATGAAAGACTCAACTAAATCTTCCATGAGATGACCGCCTCGGTTTTTGCGGCCATTTGAATCAAGTCCTGTTTCAACACCTGTTACATAATCAAGAAGATTACTTATCAAATGGTTCTGAAGTAAATCAAACAGTCCCGATTTTTCCATGAAAGTTGAATATTCAGAAACAGGATAAACCTGTGTTGCGAAGTCAAATTGCTTAGATCCACTTTCATCAGAAACAGCTATTTCTGAATTACGCACAGCAAGCAGTATTGGAATACATTTTAAAGTCTCCGGGTATTTTTTCAAAATTGATTCAAAATCAGTTTTTATGGTTTTTGAACCAATCAGAGAATTCAAAATGTTCAATTCAATTTTGATGTTCTCTACATTGCCGTAAACTTTTTCAAAATCAACATAATACGAGTAGGTTGCAATGCTATCTCGAAAAGTTGACAACCATTTTGTAAAATCTCGTTTCATTGGTTCATTCCTCTAAAGTATAAATCTTTTACTTCGTGCTTTCTTGACCTCAGACGGAGGGTTCAATAAATTTGGATTAAAGATAACGGCATCAATATATTTAAGCCCCATTTTTTTTGCAGCGGCAAGCCTATGCTGACCATCTTTTAAATAATATTCATCATCAAGGGTTATAGGTTCCCATGCATCTTTGTGAAAATAATATGCTATATTATCCACTTCCGAGGGAACAACTTCGTTACAAAAACTAAATCGTGATTTATCTATTGATATTTTTGAAATCTCAAACTTGTGAAGAATTGTCCCCCATTTTGAGAATGCTTGTTCTTGAAACTGCTCAATAGGTATATAATCAGGTTTTGAAAAATTGCTTATCAGAAGTTCGGAAATTTTTCCTCTGCCACTTCCTTTTGAATTTACAGCTCTTACAGCAAATACATGTCTTATCTCAAAAGCCTTATACAAATTTTCAAAAAAATTATCATCTATATCAGCATTCTTGGGGTCAGAATTACTGGCTACAATCTTGGCACCCTTATTTGAAATCTCTTTGATAAAATTTCCCAACTCAACCTGCTCCTTATCTGAAAAACCATTCTCGGAATAGGAAGTGAATGCTGCTGTCTGCGTAAGTGGGCGATATGGAGGGTCTATATAAACAAATGTCTTGTTGTCAATAAAAGATTTACATTCTTTGTAATCACCAGTTTTCATTTCCACATTCTGTAAAAGTTTTGAGCACTCCCGGAGATTTTCGTCATCACAAATAAGAGGATTTTTAGCATTATTAAAGGGTACGTTGAACAAGCCCTTTGAATTTACCCTGTACAAACCGTTAAAGCAGGTTTTGTTCAAAAAAATGAAAAGTGCTGCCTTCTCAAGATTTTCAAGCTCATTGCCGTTTATTTTCAACTCATTGTATCGATTGCGTTTATTATAAAATAGTTCCTTGTTCTTCTCCAAAGTGTTGGCTTTGTAAATATTCTGAATCTCCAAAAGCTGCTCAACCAAAGAGGAACAATTATTCTTTATCTGGACATAAGTATTTATAAGTTCTCGGTTTATATCGTTTATTAAAATCTGTTCTGGGTGAGATTTTTGAAGAACATCAAAAAGCACCGCTCCACCACCAACAAACGGCTCGCAGTATTTCTCTATTCGAGAGGGATATTTTTCTCTGATTTCATCAAGTAATTGGCTTTTTCCACCAACCCATTTAATAAACGGCTTTGCCATCATAATAATTAAATATTATGATATTTTAGAGAAGTTTTCAACTATTTCACCAAACTCAAGAACGATATACGTTTATATTTCCAAACTGGTTTCGCCACTCTCTTGACCCTCATTCCCAAAAATGCCATACTGATTTCATGAACACATTTCCATTGACACACGATCAGCTTGTGGAGCTGACAAAAAAATATCAGACGCCGTTTTATCTCTATGACGAAAAGGCCATACGTGAGAACATGCAGTATTTCAACAGGGCATTCTCTGCATTTCCTGAATTCCGCGAGTACTTTGCGGTAAAGGCTCTACCCAACCCATATATCCTCAAGATCCTTAAAAGCGAGGGTGCAGGCGGTGACTGTTCTTCTCTTCCTGAGCTCCTTTTGTGCGAGAAGGCAGGCATCACGGGTAAGTACATCATGTTCACAAGCAACAATACCCCGGCAAATGAATTCAAGGAGGCATACCGTCTGGGTGCAATAATCAATCTTGATGACATTACGCACATAGATTTCCTGAGCGATGCACTTGGAGGAAAGCTCCCTGATACAATATGCTTCCGCTACAATCCTGGCCCACTCAAAAAAGGCGGAAACGCTATCATCGGAAAACCTGAGGAGGCAAAATACGGCCTTACACGTGAGCAGATGATTCAGGCATACAAGACTTGCAAGGAACGCGGAGTAAAGCATTTCGGCATGCACACTATGGTGGCCTCCAACGAGCTGAACCCGGACTTTTTTGCGGACACTGCACAGATAATCTTTGACCTGGTGCTGGAGGTCCAGAAGGAATGCGGCGTAAACATTGAATTCGTTGACCTGGGCGGAGGACTTGGAATCCCATATAAGCCCGGACAGAAAAAGCTTGACCTTGGATACATTGCAGATAAAATCCACGAGCTTTATGTTCAGAAAATTGTTCCTGCAGGCCTTGACCCGATGGCAGTATATTTTGAATGTGGCCGCCCGATTACAGGTCCCTACGGATATCTTATTACCACGGCAATCCACCACAAGGACATTTACAGGAACTACATCGGTGTTGATGCAAGCATGGCAGACCTTATGAGGCCAGGAATGTACGGGGCATACCACGAGGTTCAGGTAAGCGGAAAGGAGAATCTTCCCAAAGACCACATCTACGATGTTACAGGAAGCCTTTGCGAGAACTGCGATAAATTTGCCGTTCAGAGGGAACTACCGGAGATAACCGAGGGTGACATCCTCATCATCCATGATGCAGGGGCACACGGAAGATCAATGGGATTCAACTACAACGGAAAGCTTAGGGCCGGTGAACTTCTTCTGCGTCCGGACAACTCAATAGTCCAGATAAGAAGGCAGGAAACCATAGAGGATTATTTTGCAACTCTGGATTTCACAGGATTGGATTCATTCAACTGAGTGAATAAGGATCATGTCATTGCCGCAGTAGATACGGCAATCTATAGGGGAATTATATGACGGAAATTGAAATCAAGGCACATGTAGACAACAGGGATGAGCTAATAGAAAGACTGAACAGCATCGCCACCTACACTTGCTGCATTCAGCGGGATGACTTTTACTGGGGAAAAAATGATTCCGACAAGAACAAAATCCGCATAAGAAAGGAAACAGGTGTTCCAAACGACCCCAGGGAAACACGCCCCGAAACATTAGTCACATACAAGAGAAAGGAACTGCGCGCCACGGAACAGGGTGCCACCATAGAAGTAAATGATGAAAAGGAATGCACCATATCCAACCCGGAGCCTATAGAGGCATTTCTCAGCGACACAGGATACAAGGTCGTGCTGAAAAAACACAAGTCAGTCATGGACTGGATAATGAAAATCGACACACCCAAAAACTACACGGTGACTTTTGAGCTATGCAACGTGCCGCCCCTGGGTGATTTTCTTGAAATTGAAATACTTGTAAAAGACACAAACGAGGAAACCATAAAACCGCTTCAGGACAAACTCCTTGAGCTTCTGGACATGACCGGCATAGGCCGTGACAAAATCGAAAAACGCTACTACAGCGACATGCTCAGGGAAATCGGCTCAGCGGAATAATGCAAGCTTTGACTCACTGTCATCAGGATTAACGTAGAGGCTCAGAACCTCTGTCTCAAAGCTCTGATCCAGTGCACTTCTGTATGACTCAATCTGAGAGATGTAATCAAGCGTAACCTTTGGCGTGCGGTTGTCATGGACCTTGTTTGTTCCTGCATTGTACATCGCCATGGCTGCAATCTCATTTCCTGCTGTATCAAGACAATACCTTAAATGCTCAAGTCCCTTGTGTGCTGAAACCTTTGGGTCATAGAACTGTGATTCGGTAAGGTTCGGGAATGTACCGCTGTTCAGCTGGAAAAGTCCCCTGTCCACGCTTCCGTTCTTGTTCACGTTTTTTGCAGTGGGCTTATAGCGGCTTTCTGCATAGGCAAGAGAGAATGCAAGAGAAAGAGGAATATTGTTTTCTTCTGCGGCCTCAAGGATTGCAAGGCTTACCTCACGATTACCTGTTACTCCGATATAGAACCACTCAACACTGGCACGGGTCCTTGGCTGCCTTAAAAGATAAAGTGCCTCGTCATCCTGCTGCTTCAAATCCTCAACAGACTGCTCCATGTCAAATACCTCAGGCTCAGACTCAGGATCCTCAGCCTCATCTGCGTCATTCATCGCAAGGGCACTGGTATAGTCAACGGTAATGGTGTTTACGTCTGCGGCACTGATTCCGGCGGGAACGATAATAAAAAGAGTCAGAAAAACAAAAAGCATGGAACCGAATGCAACCGCCAGAGGATTGATTTTTCCAGATTTTACTAAGTTCATATTCACCTCAGTGCGGAATATTGTCACATTTTTTTGATTTATGCAAGAGTTTTTATGAATTTTCTTGAAAATCTTACGTTTTTTTACCAATGTTTAACCTAATTTTGAAGATTAACTCATTTTTTTCTGTTATTTATCAGTTCAAAAGGACTGTTTATTATAGAAAAAATTTTCAAAAAGCCTTTTTTTTCCTTGACAAATTTTCATAGTAAACATAAACTATGGGTATGGACTTAAGAACAGTATTAACCCCGGAGACCGTAGAGTTACATCTAAAGGGCTCAACTAAAGATGAAATTATTGATGAATTGCTGGATGTCTTGGTAAAGGCAGGAAAAGTTACAGATAAGGAAGCCGCAAAGGAATGCGTACTGGACCGTGAAAAGAAAATGTCTACAGGCATGAAGCACGGAATCGCAATCCCACACGGAAAGACCGACACTGTATCTGACCTGGTGGCATGTATCGGTGTATCTGACAAGGCAGTTGATTTTGACAGCCTGGATCAGGAACCATGCCGCATCTATATTATGACGCTTTCACCGGTGAACAAGACAGGACCGCACCTGCAGTTTCTGGCAGAAGTAAGTCTTCTGTTCAAATCAGCAGACAAGAGGGCTCAGATTCTTAACACACAGGACAAGGCAGAAGTCATAAAGATTCTTACTGAATAGACTAGACTTATCATTTACAGAGAAGGCTTCTTTCATTTTAAATATGAAGGGAGTCTTTTTTTTACAATTACAGATGGCATCAGTCAAAGGAGATTTGTTTTGAAAAAGATTTTACCAGTTTTATCACTAGTTTTGATTGCTGTATTTTTCGCATCATGCACAAAATCACAGGCAAACGCAGTCGCAAACACACTTTCACAGGAAGTCACCATAGCAGACCAGGAGACAATCAATTCGCTTGAGTCAAAAATATCTGAGTTTGAGAACACACTCAGCAATCTTCAGGAAACCACCGAGGCAGTTCAGACAAAGGTTTCTTACGAGGACAGCTACATCCGCATCACAGACCCAAAGGACGGCGGAGAAAAATACATGTACAACGTAACCAATGTTGATGACGTGAGGATTCAGTTTACAGGTGAAGTCTCAGCCAACTGTAAGTCCATCCGTGTTCTCTGGGCACCTGAGTCAGAATCATTCATTCAGGCAAAACTTGAAGGACGCACAGACAAGCTCAACGGAGTCTATGTCGATGACTTTGTTCTAAAGCAGTTCAAGCCCGGAGACAGGACATTCGTATACAACGTAGGCGGAAAACTTGACAACCTTACACAGGGATCAAACTTCTACCGCTTTATCGCAACATTCAATGACGGAAGCCAGAAATCCTACAGCATGACGTATTATGTTTACTGCGGAGGCGCTGCGGAAAAGGCAAAGCCTGTCATCTACCTCTACCCTACAAAAAAGCAGGACATCACAGTCTCTGTTGCACCAGAGGGCGGAGTCACCGAGTCAATCCCAGAGATGGGCAAGGAATGGAAGGTAACCGCATGGCCTGACGGAAAAATCGTGGAGAAGAAATCAAAGCAGGAATATCCGTACCTCTTCTGGGAAAGCAAGGACAACGATATTCCGATAAATCTTTCTGAGGGCTTTGTTGTTGCGACATCTGAGCTGAAGCCTTTCTTTGAGCAGAAGCTTTCTATACTCGGATTGAACAAGAAGGAAATCGACGACTTTAACGAATACTGGATCCCGGAGATGCAGGGTAAGCCTTATGTGTTCATCTCTTTCTATACAAAGGAAAGAATCGACAGGGAGGCACCTCTTAAAGTATCTCCAAAACCGGACACAGTTATCCGCGTGTACTTTGACCACCTTAAGCTGGACCAGCCGTTTGACGTTCCGGAGCAGCAGCTTGAGCCTGCAGGACGACAGGGCTTTGCCGTAGTTGAATGGGGCGGCCGCCGTTATAAATGACAAAACAAAACATGATGAAGGCGGTCTTTGTGGCCGTCTTTTTTTCAACCCTGATAATCTCTTGTGCAAAGACAGATTACGTCACTGTTAACTCACAGTACCCCGGTGACAGTGCATTGTGGAACCATACATTCTCCAAGAACGAGCCTTTCATCATACCGGATAAAATGCCAGCCGCAATGGTTTTACCCCACCACGATATATGCACTTTCCAGCAGAACAGCTTTTACCAGGCGGTTTCCTCCAAGGGGCAGCCGTCTGTTGTTGTTCTTGTAAGCCCGGATCATTTTGAAAGCAGCAAAAAGGCAGTCTCCGCTCCAAAGTCAAACGTAAGGTTTTCGACAACAGAGGGAGATGTTCCAATTGAAAAAAGCATATTGAAAAAACTATCGGTGTCAGATTTAAAAGATGCCGTTGATTTTACTGACGAGGCATGGATTCAGGAGCACGGTGTCTTTGTCCACATGCCCTTCATTCATCATTATTTTCCAAAGGCAAAAGTTGTTCCACTTATCCTAAAGCCGCTTGCAGACAACAGTGAATTCGACTCATTCAAAAAGCTTGCTGAATTCCTTGACAACGTTCTTCCAGAGGATGCACTTATTGTTGCCTCGGTTGATTTCTCGCATTACCAGATTCCCGAAGTAACTGAACTCCACGACCAGGTGAGCCTTAATACACTTGCAAATTTTGAAAGCCCCCGCGACCTTGAGATAGACAGCCCGGAGTCAATTTTTACACTGATGGAATTCTGCCGCCTTAGGAATGCAACTGTACCAGTTTTAATCCACCGCACATGCACTCACGACTTTATCCCCGAGGAATTTGTTGAGTCCACGTCGCACCAGTACTGGACATTCTTCACAGACGATGCAAAAACTCAGATAGAAGAATATTACAAGACAGTGGAGCAAAGCGGACAAAGATGGGAAACAGGAGATTATTCGGATAAAAACTTTACGCTTGTAATCGGAGGAAGCGGAGACACAGGAGCAGGTTTCAGGACAAGATGGGAATGGGACCGCTACCGCACTTCCACAGATATCGGTGAGCAGAACCTCTATTTCCTTGCAGGAAAAGAAGCACGCTTTTTAATGGGATTTGACGCATACATATTCGACCCGGAGCCAGGCACAGTCCACACACACAGCGCGCATGGAACGACACTCAGGGTAACAAGCATTGATGCCGACCAGATAAATGGAATGAATGAAATTCCCCTCCCCGATTCAAGAGTCAAAAACCAAATCGAAATCCTCGTGCTCAATTATAACGACAGAGATTATTCACGTTTGCAGGATGAAGTGCAATTTGCAAGCCATAACTATGACATCATAATCAACCGCGATACTAGGGGACTTGTTGGCGCACAGGCAATATTAAAGAACTTAAACCTGCCCCAAGAACTGCACGCGAAGGTAAAAGACACAGCCGGGACAAATGTGGATTTCTCTGACCTTACCATAGCAACATATACAGAAACCGTTGACCTTGGAATATTAAAGGCAGCGGACGGACAAAAAGCAGAGGGGAACATTCTTGTGGTGAACTGGAAGGACGGTATCCCCTGCAAACACACATTTGAATACAAGAGCGATGATGAGCTTCCACCTGCCATCCATCAGGCGGGTTTCCCCTACTAAACCGTAACAGTGATACGTGGCAATATTCATATTCTGAAATAAACTTTAGGCATGAAAATCCTGAGCCTGTTGAACGTAAAGTCAACTCTGAGTATTGCCTCTAACCCGCTCTGTTCTCCAAGCACGATGGCAAAGAAAATCTACAAGAGGAAAATTCAGCTTGCGGCATTGACCGATCTGAACACAGCCATGAACTGTCCTGCATTTTATGCCGAATGCTCAAAACACAACGTGTTATGTCTTTTTGGAATGGAGGCATGGACTAGTGACGGCCTGAAAACACTTGTACTGTTTTCTGATTTAAAGCTTGCAATGGATTTCAGCACGGCATGGTATGGCACACTCCCGGATATTCCAGCCAAAAACAGCCAGTTTTATGTGGATGAAAACGGTGATATAATCGGAGAACTCAAAAAGGAGCTGGAGAACCGCTCATCTGTAAGCTATGAAAAACTCAGGGCACAGGTAGAGAAATACAATGGCATCATGTGTTATGTAAAGGCTTACACATCATTTTTTCTGGACACAGGAAACGAGGGTCTTTTTACGGAGGATTCGACAATCAATCTGAAAGCAATCGGAAAAGCGTTTGAGAAACTCCAAGTTCCCCAAGCAGAGCCTTTGACCTGACAAGAGATTTTTCTTTTCCAGTTGAAGCTGATTTTTTTACCGCACGTATCAAAAGATTTTTTGGTGTATGCTCCATGTCGATGAATTCCATCACCTGAACGCTGTAGCCGTTTTGCTCAAGACATTCCGCGCGGAGGACATCCGTTGCAAGAGCCGAAAGACGCTCACGTATGATTCCGTATTTCAGGAGAGATGAGAACGGCCCTTCATCAGGATAATCTTTTCTTGCACCAAGCTGAGTGTTTATCTCATGCTGGCAGCAGGGAACACACAATATGGCACGGGCTGAATTCCTTACCGCATAGTTCATGGCATAATCGGTGGCTGTATCACATGCATGAAGCGTGATTATGATGTCAGGCTTTTCCTTATGATCAAAGTTTGCAACATCTCCTACAAAGAACTCAAGATTAGTGTAATCAAATTCCTTTGCAAGATTTGAGCACAATTCAATGACATCTTCCTTTAAGTCAAGTCCGGTAATATGAACAGGTATGCCCTTTACATGCACAAGATAATAATACACGGCAAAAGTCAGGTAAGATTTTCCGCATCCAAAATCCACGATTCTAAGAGGCCTTTCCTCAGAGAAACCTTCTCCGTTAGCACAGTGCATTTCCTTTAGTGTGTCCTCGATGAATTCCAGGAAACGGTTTATCTGGCGGAATTTATCGTACTTCTGTGCAATGACTTTTCCCTCAGCGCTCATAAGCCCAAGCTTTACCATAAATGGAATCGGCTTCCCCTGCGGCAGAAGGTATTTTTTCTCTTTGTTCCCGAAATGAGTTGAATCTGTCTTTTCAAGTTTTTTCTCTACCGTGCGGATTTCTCCATGGCGGTTTGACATCACAGTAATCTCCTTATCCTCGGTACGCTCAACAACTGTGCGGAATGTGGTTCCTGCATTTTCCTTTAGAAACGAATTGAATTCTTCAATTGTAAATTTCTTGTGGAACACCTGAGTCTTTGTATAGAACTCCGCATGATAGAATGGAGAGACGGCATCTTTCCATGCACGGATTTTGATATATGGTTTATCAAGCACTTCCCCCGCTCTTGAAGAAGGCCTTGAAAATACAGCCTGTAAAATCATGGCTTCAACTTTAATGAGTTCCTGTGTTTTATTCAAGTATGTTAAGTGTCACACGGATTCTTGAATTG